>JBASTF010000477.1:0-1503 GCA_049274755.1 Rubrivivax sp.
TGTCGGCCCAGCCCGGCCGCATGCCGGGGCGCCAGCAGGCCAATGCCTGGCTGTTTTCGGTGGCCGGGCTGCTGTCGGCAGCGATGCTGGGCGCGCTGCTGCTGACGGTGACCGGCCGCGCGCGCCGCATCGAGCTGGCGGTGGACGAACGCACGGTGCAGCTGCGGCGCGAGGTGCAGGAACGCAGCCATGCCGAAGACCTGCTGCGCGACAGCGAGGCGCGGCTGCGCAGCATTCTCGACAACGTGCCGATCGGCGTGATGTTCCTCGACCCGCAGGGCTGCATCGTCGAAACCAATCCGCGGCTGTGCGAAATGCTGGGTCGCCCGGCCAGCGAACTGCTGGGGCTGCCGCTGCCGCACATCGCCCACCGCGACGACCACGACGACCACCAGCGCCAGGTCGCCGACCTGCTGGCGCGGCGCAGCGAGATCAGCCGCCGCCCGCTGCGCCTGCAGCGCGCCGACGGGCAGTGGCTGTGGGTGCAGCTGCACCTGACGGTGCTGCGCGACGGTCTGGGCCAGGCGCTGCGCCTGGCCGGTGCCGTCGAGGACATCAGCGAACACCTGCGGCTGGAGGAATCCGAACGTGCGCTGGACCGCGCCGAGGCCGCCAATCGCGCCAAGAGCGAGTTCGTCTCGCGCATGAGCCACGAACTGCGCACGCCGCTGAACGCGATGATCGGCTTCGCCCAGCTGCTGGGCCTGGACCGGGCACCGGCGCTGGCCGAGCACCAGCGCGACTGGACGCAGCAGATCCAGCGTGCCGGCTGGCATTTGCTGGAGATGATCAACGACACGCTGGACCTGGCGCGCATCGAGTCCGGCGCCGTGCAGCTGGCGGTGCGGCCGCTGGACCTGCACGAAGCCGTGGCCGCCAGCGTCGCGATGATCGGCAATGCCGCGCAGCAGCGCCTGGTGACGATCCAGCTCGACCTGGCACCCGAGGCGCGCCATGCGCTGGGCGACGAGACCCGGCTCAAGCAGGTGCTGACCAACCTGCTGTCCAACGCCGTCAAGTACAACCGCGAAGGCGGCCGGGTCACGGTGACGGCGCGGTTCGATGCCCAGGCGCAGCAGGTGGCCGTCGGCGTGCGCGACAACGGCCTGGGCATGACACCCGAGCAGATGCAGGCGCTGTTCCAGCCCTACAACCGGCTGGGCCGCGAAAACACCGCCATCGAAGGCACCGGCATCGGCCTCGTCATCAGCCGCCGCCTGGCCGAGCTGATGGGCGGCACGCTGGAAGTGGCCAGCCGCGCCGGCGACGGATCCACCTTCACGCTGCGCCTGGCGGCCGCCGAAAGCGCCAGCCTGCCGCCGGCGCCTGCGGCACCGGTTTCCGTGCCGCCCTACCGCCAGCGGCGTGTGCACTACCAGGCCGTTGAAAAAATGCTCATCGAACGCGCCAGGGTCGAGGATTTCGAAGAAGCAAGTCGCCCAGACGCGCCTACGGAACGAATTCGAGGGCCATTTCGGCCTGTTTGCAGGCCGTTTTGCCCGT
>JBASTF010000478.1:0-3965 GCA_049274755.1 Rubrivivax sp.
GCTCAAGCCAAAGCCAACCCCGCCGCATGGTGCGCCAGGTGCTCGCCCACGAAGCTCTGGATGAAGTAATACCCGTGGTCGTAGCCGGCATGCCGGCGCAGCGTCAGCGGCTGGCCCAGGGCCGCGCACGCCGACTCGAAGGCCTCGGGGTGCAACTGGTTCGGCAAGAACTTGTCCGCCAGCCCCTGGTCGATCAGGATGCCCTGCGGGTACGGCGGCATCGGGTGCTGCGACATCAGCTCGGTGGCATCGTGCTCGCCCCAGGTGTGCCGCGACACGCCCAGGTAGCCGCTGAAGGCCTTCTCGCCCCACGGGCAGTTCACGGGGTTGGCGATCGGCGCAAACGCCGACACCGTCCGGTACTGCCCCGGGTGGCGCAGCGCCAAGGTCAGCGCGCCGTGCCCGCCCATCGAATGGCCGAAGATGCCCGCGCGCGATGTGTCCACCGGCAGGTGCTGGCCGACGAGTGCGTGCAGCTCCTGCGTGATGTAGCTCTCCATGCGCCAGTGCGCCGACCAGGGCGCTTCGGTGGCGTCGAGGTAGAAGCCTGCGGCCACGCCGAAGTCCCAGTGGTCGCTTTGCTTGGGGAAGTCGGTGCCGCGCGGGCTGGTGTCCGGCGTCACGATGGCCAGGCCCAGGCGCGCCGCGTGCTGCTGCGCCCCGGCCTTGATGGCAAACGTTTCCTCGTTGCAGGTCAGCCCGGCCAGGTAGAACAGCACAGGCACCTTGGCGCCTGGCATGCCATCTGCAGCCAGCGCTTGCGGCGGCAGGTACACCCCGAACTGCATCGGCAAGCCGATGGCCGCCGAGGCATGGCGGTAGAAACGCTGAACACCGCCGAAGCAGGCGTGCTCGCTCAACAACTCCAGCGTGCTCATGCGACGTCCCCGTTCAGAAGACGACGACGGAGCGGATCGATTCGCCGCGCTTCATCAAATCGAAGCCCTCGTTGATCTGCTCCAGCTTGAGCTTGTGCGTGATCAGGCTGTCGATCTCGATCTTGCCGTCCATGTACCAGTCCACGATCTTGGGCACGTCGGTGCGACCACGCGCGCCGCCGAAGGCCGAGCCCTCCCACTTGCGGCCCGTCACCAACTGGAAGGGGCGCGTGCTGATTTCCGCACCCGCCTCGGCCACGCCGATGATGATGCTGCGGCCCCAGCCCTTGTGCGTGCACTCCAGCGCCTGGCGCATGACCTTGGTGTTGCCGATGCACTCGAAGCTGTAGTCGGCGCCGCCGTCGGTCAGCTGCACGATGGCGTCCACGATGTTGCCGCCGGCGGCTTCGATGTCCTTCGGGTTGAGGAAGTGCGTCATGCCGAACTGGCGGGCCATGGCCTCGCGCTCGGGGTTCAAATCGACACCGATGATCTTGTCCGCGCCCACCATCTTGGCGCCCTGGATCACGTTCAGGCCGATGCCGCCCAGGCCGAAGACGACCACGTTGGCGCCGGCCTCCACCTTGGCCGTGAACAGCACGGCGCCCACGCCCGTGGTCACGCCGCAGCCGATGTAGCAGATGGTCTCGAAGGGGGCGTCGGGGCGCACCTTGGCCAGCGCGATCTCGGGCACCACGATGTGGTTGGCGAAGGTGGAGGTGCCCATGTAGTGCAGCAGCGGCTCACCGTTGAGCGAAAAACGCGAGGTGCCATCCGGCATCAGGCCCTTGCCTTGCGTGCTGCGGATTTTCTGGCACAGGTTGGTTTTGCGGCTCAGGCAGAACTTGCACTCGCGGCATTCCGGCGTGTAGAGCGGGATGACGTGGTCGCCACGGCGCAAACTCGTCACGCCCGGGCCGACATCGACCACCACCCCGGCGCCTTCGTGGCCCAGGATGGCGGGAAAGAGGCCTTCCGGGTCGGCGCCTGACAGCGTGTAGTAATCGGTGTGGCAGATGCCGGTGGCCTTGACCTCGACCAGCACTTCGCCGGCGCGGGGGCCTGCCAGGTCCACGGTTTCGATGGTGAGCGGGGCGCCTGCTTTCCAGGCCACGGCTGCGCGGGTTTGCATGGGGGAACTCCTTGTTGGATCAGCGTTGGCCGACACCATACCCAGATTCGATGTCGCGCGCAAAGCTGGGGGGCATGCCCGTCTTGCGGGCGAGCAGATAATCGTTGCTCTGCGTTCACTCCGAGCCCACTGCCATGTTCCAGCACGTTGACGCCTACCCCGGCGACCCCATCCTCACGCTCAACGAGGATTTCCAGAAAGACCCGCGCGCGGACAAGATCAACCTGTCCATTGGCATCTACTTCGACGACGCCGGCCGCCTGCCCGTGATGGCCGCCGTGCGCGAGGCCGAGTCGGCGCTGTTGTCGAACATCGGCCCCAAGCCCTACTTGCCGATGGTGGGCCATGCCGGTTACCGCCAGGCCGTGCAGGCACTGCTGTTCGGCGCGCAGCACGAGGCCGTGCAGGCCGGGCGCATCGCCACCGTCCAGACCCTGGGCGGCTCGGGCGCGCTGAAGGTGGGCGCCGATTTCATCAAGCGTTACTTCCCCGCCTCGCAGGTGTGGGTGAGTGACCCGACCTGGGACAACCACCGCGCCATCTTCGAAGGGGCGGGCTTGCAGGTCAACACCTACCCGTACTACGACGCGGCCACCAAGGGCCTGAAGTTCGACGCCATGCTGGCCGCCATCGCGGCGCTGCCGGCACAGAGCATCGTGCTGCTGCACGCCTGCTGCCACAACCCCACGGGCGTGGACCTGAGCGCCGCGCAGTGGACGCAGCTGGTCGAGGTCGTCAAGGCGCGCCAGCTGCTGCCCTTCCTCGACATCGCCTACCAGGGCTTTGGCGACGGCATCGACGAAGACGCCTTCGCACTGCGCGCCCTGGCCGATGCGGGCGTGAGCTTCTTCGTGGCCAACTCGTTCTCCAAAAGCTTCTCGCTGTACGGCGAGCGTGTGGGCGGCCTCAGCGTGGTCTGCCCCGACCGGCGCCAAGCCGAGCTGGTGCTGGGCCAGATGATGTCCACGGTGCGCCGCAACTACTCCAGCCCGCCCACGCACGGCGCGCTGCTGGTGTCGCGCGTGCTGCAGTCACCTGAGCTGCGCCAGCGCTGGGCCGACGAACTCACGGCCATGCGCCAACGCATCCAGCTGATGCGGCAGCGGCTCTACGACGGCGTGGTCGCGCGCATCGCCGACCGCTCGCCGGCCAAGGACGTGCGCTACTTCATCGACCAGCGTGGCATGTTCAGCTACACCGGCGTGAGCCCCGAGCAGGCCGATGCCCTGCGCGAGCAGCATGGCGTGTACGTGCTCCGCTCAGGCCGCATGTGCGCTGCGGGCCTCAATGCCGACAACGTGGACCGCGTGGCCGCGGCGTTTGCGGCGGTGCTGTGAGGCATCTCGACAAGCACGGTGACCCAAGCACGGTGACCTAAGCACGGCTGCCCAAGCGCTTCGCCCCACCGCTGGCGACCACGACGGTGGGGGTGACGCTTGACAACGATGCGGGGTGAGCCGCGCGCGGGGGTTCAGCCCACGCGGAAGCGGCCCACCACGGTGGCCAGGGCCTGAGCCTGGTCCTTGAGGCTGCTTGCTGCGGCAGCCGATTGCTCCACCAGGGCCGCGTTCTGCTGCGTCATCTGGTCGAGTTCGGTGACGGCGTGGTGGATGGTGCCCACGCCCTGGTTCTGTTCTTGCGTGGCGTGCGCGATCTGCTGGATCAGGCCGGCCACCCGGTCCACCGAGCCCACGATGGCCGCCATGTTCTGACCGGCGTCGTGCACCAGGGCGGCGCCCGATTCGACGTGCTCGGTCGAGGCCTGGATGAGGCTCTTGATTTCCTTGGCGGCGTTGGCCGAGCGTTGCGCCAGGGTGCGCACCTCGCCCGCCACCACCGCAAAGCCGCGGCCTTGTTCGCCGGCACGCGCGGCTTCGACGGCGGCGTTCAGCGCCAGGATGTTGGTCTGGAAAGCGATGCCATCGATCACGGTGATGATGTCGGTGATCTTGCGG
>JBASTF010000479.1:0-2412 GCA_049274755.1 Rubrivivax sp.
GTGCGGCGCTGGGGGCGGCGCCGGCCGGGCGCGGCGCGCAGGACTGAACACTGCCGCTAGCATCTGCGCCCATGCTGTTCCTGCTGTCGCCGGCCAAGAGCCTGGACTACGAGACCCCCATTCCTGCTGCCGTGGCCAGAAAGGCCAGCGAGCCGCTGTTCCCCGAGCGCGCGGCAGCGCTGATCGCCGTGCTGCGCAAGAAGTCGGCAGCCCAGGTGGCGGCGCTGATGGACTTGTCGGAGACCCTGGCCACGCTGAACGCCGAACGTTATGCCGCCTGGCAGCCGGTGGCCACGCCGGCCAACAGCCGGCCCGCGGTGCTGGCTTTCGACGGCGACGTCTACGGTGGCCTGGATGCAAAAACGCTGAAGACCGCGGACCTCACCTGGGCACAGCAGCACCTGGTGCTGTTGTCGGGCCTGTACGGTGTGCTGCGCCCGCTGGACCGGCTGCAGCCCTACCGGTTGGAGATGGGCACGGCGCTGGCCACGCCGCAGGGCCGCGACCTCTATGCCTACTGGGGCGACACGGTCGCCGAACACCTGAATCAACGCCAGGCCGACGAAGCCAGGCCGGTGGTCGTCAACCTGGCGTCGATCGAATACGCCCGTGTGGCGCTGCGCCCGGCGCTGCGTGCCCGGGTCATCGACTGCGTGTTCGAAGACTGGAAGGGCGACCGCTACAAGATCATCAGCTTCTTCGCCAAACGCGCCCGGGGGCTGATGGCGCGTTACGCGGTGCAGCAGCGCCTGGCCTCGCCGAAGAAGCTGCAGGCCTTCGACGCCGAGGGCTACGCCTACGCGCCCGAGGTGTCCACGCCGGCACGGCTGGTGTTCCGCCGCCGCGTGGCAGACTGAAAAGCGGAGAAAATCGCGCCATGACCACCGCCACCCAGACCGTCACCGACGAACTGCGCCGCTGGATCGTCGCCCAGGCCGAAGCCGGCTGCAGGCCGGAAGACGTCATCGCCGCGATGGTGAAAAGCGGCTGGGACGAAGAGACCGCAATGAGCGCGCTCGAAACCACGCTGCGCGAGCGCCTGGACGCCGTGGCCGCGGCGCGCAAGGCCGTGCCGTCCGGCGTGCCGGTGCCCGAGCCGGCACTGGCCGGCGCGCCGTCGCGGGTGCTGGCCGGTGGCCGCAACGTCGACATCCTGGTCGCGATGCGCAACCCGCGTGTCGTCGTTTTCGGCGGCCTGCTGTCCGACGAAGAATGCGACGGCCTGGTGGCGCTGGCGCGGCCGCGGCTGACACGTTCGGAGACGGTGGACAACAGCACCGGCGGCAGCGAAGTCAACTCTGCACGCACCAGCGACGGCATGTTCTTCGAGCGTGGCGAGGCGCCGCTGATCCAGCGCATCGAGCAGCGCATCGCCGAACTGCTGAACTGGCCGCTGGACCATGGCGAAGGCCTGCAGATCCTGCACTACCGCCCCGGCGCCGAGTACCGCCCGCACCACGACTACTTTGACCCCGCGCATCCGGGCAGCGCCACCATCCTGAAGCGTGGCGGCCAGCGTGTCGGCACCCTGGTGATGTACCTGAACACGCCGCTGGCCGGCGGCGCCACCACCTTCCCCGACGTGGCGCTGGAAGTGGCGCCGATCAAGGGCAATGCGGTGTTCTTCAGCTACGACAGGCCGCATGCGATGACACGCACGCTGCACGGCGGCGCGCCAGTGGTCGAAGGCGAGAAGTGGGTGGCGACGAAGTGGCTGCGCGAGGGCGTGTTCGTCTGATCAAACGCTGACACGCTCGCCGTGCTGCGGCACACGCACGCGCCAGCCCAGCGTGTCGGCGATGCGTGAACGCAAGGTGTCGGCGGCCGCCGGCTCGCCATGCACGACGAAGGTCTGGCGCGGCGGCTGCGGCTGCGCACCCAGCCAGGCCAGCAGTTCGTCGGCATCGGCATGGCCGGAAAAACCTTCGAGGTGGCTGACGCTGGCGCGCACCGGCACATAGGCACCGTGGATCTTGATCTCGGTGGCGCCGGCCACCAGCTTGGCGCCGCGGCTGCCGCCGACCTGAAAGCCCGGGAACACGATGTGGTGGCGCGGTTCCGGCGCCATCGCTTTCAGGTGGTGCAGCACCCGCCCGCCGGTGGCCATGCCGCTGGCCGAGATGATGACCGAGGGGTAGCGCAGGCCCGACAGCCGCATCGACTGCTGCGCCGTTTCGACCAGGCGCACGCCGTCGAGCAAACGCCGCAGTTCGGCCGGCTTGATGCGCAGCAGCGCACCGAAGCGGCGGTACAGCCCGGTCGCGGCCACGGCCATCGGGCTGTCGACGAAGACCGGCAGGTCGCGCGGAATCTCGCCGCGCTGTTTCAGCCGCTGCAGCACCAGCAGCAAGGCCTGGGCGCGGCCGATGGCGAAGCTGGGCAGCAGCACAGAGCCGCCGCGCGCCACGGTCT
>JBASTF010000480.1:0-4179 GCA_049274755.1 Rubrivivax sp.
TCGGCGGTCTGCGCCAGCGAGATGCCGTCGTTGGCGTTGCGCACGGCGACGTTCATGCCGCGCACCTGCGCATTCATGCGCTCGGCGATGGCCAGGCCGGCGGCATCGTCCTTCGCGCTGTTGACACGCAGGCCCGAAGACAGGCGCTGCATCGATGTCGACAGAGAGCTCTGCGACATGCTCAGGTTGCGCTGCGCGTTCAGCGAAGCGATGTTCGTATTGATGGTCGAAGCCATGTTGCACTCCAGTCGGTCTGTCGATACGCCCCGTCCGGACTTCCCGGGTGGGTTGGACGAAACGCCCTGTGCTGGGTATCGGCGACGGCTGGAGGAACCTTGAGGGTTCGGCTGCTCAAAAAATAAGCGCCGCCCCCGCGGAGCGGCGCTTAAGTTTCGAGACCTGCGGTCGATGAGCCCGCGCTCACCGGCCCGGCGGGCCGGAGCGCGTGGAGGTCATCGAAGAAGCGCCAGCACTTGCTGGGGCAGCTGGTTGGCCTGGGCCACCATCGCGTTGCCGGCCTGCTGCAGGATCTGCGCACGGCTCAGGTTCGCCGTTTCCGCCGCGAAGTCCGCGTCCATGATGCGGCTGCGGGCGGCGCTCTGGTTCTCGATGCCGGTCTGCAGGCTGCTGATCACGGCGTCGAAGCGGTTCTGCGAAGCACCCATCGTGGCACGCTCGGAGTTGATCTTGTTGATCGCCGAGTCGATGTTGTCGATGACGCTGCCGATGTCGGCCGCGCTGGCCGTCGAGTCGATCTTCGCGCGGCTGGCGCCGGTGTTGTCGGTGCCGGCGACGGTCGTGATCGAGCTGTCGTTGGTCAGCTGCGTCGTCGAGATCGAGATCGTGTCGTCGGTGGTCGTGTTGGCGCCGACCTGGAAGGCCTGCGAACCGGCATCGCTGCCGAGAATGTTCTTGCCGTTGAAGGTGGTGCCGCCCAGCACACGCTGGATTTCCTTGGCCAGTTCGCCGAACTCCTTGTCCAGCGAGTCCTTGTCGGCGTCGGTGTTCGTCGCGTTGCGCGCCTGCACGGCCAGTTCCCGCATGCGCTGCAGCGAGTCGCTGACCTTGCCCAGCGCGCCTTCGGCGGTCTGCGCCAGCGAGATGCCGTCGTTGGCGTTGCGCACGGCGACGTTCATGCCGCGCACTTGCGCATTCATGCGCTCGGCGATGGCGAGGCCGGCAGCGTCATCTTTGGCGCTGTTGACACGCAGGCCCGACGACAGGCGCTGCATCGATGTCGACAGAGAGCTCTGCGACATGCTCAGGTTGCGCTGCGCGTTCAGCGAGCCGATGTTGGTGTTGATGGTGGAAGCCATGATGTGTCGTACTCCAATCAGTTGCTAACAAAGTTCCCGGCGAGAGCGCCGGCATATCCCGGATGGCTGGCCGCGCCTTCATCAGTTGCGGCTCGCCATCCCGTTGCCTGGTGCCCAATGCGTTCTTCTTGCGAAGCACGTACCGAACGACCCGCCCGCGCTAGTCAACCGTGGAGCCCTGATGCGCGATGAACGCGTCCTGTCTGGGACATCGGCCGGCCAACCGGACCACGGAATCCGCTTGTGCAAACTCCGATAAGCGCTGTATCGGTGCCGCTTTTCCGGAACTTGAATTCCGGCCGAGGGGGTAGCGGCACAAGTCAAGGGAAGTTGAGGCCCTTGATGCGTCGTATTGCACGCGCTTTGACCTGCTGATGCGCTGATCGGGGCAGGGCCGCCTGCCTAAAGTTCCTGGCCATAGCTGCCATGCGTGCGCGTGTGGCCTTTGCCCATCCGGAGCCCCGATGTCCATCACCGCCACCCCGCAGACACCTTCCAGGCAGACCGGCCTGCGCATTGCCGGCGCGTCGCATGCCGTGCCCGAGCGCGGCTCGCCGGCCGCCCACCAGCAATGGGGCAACGGCGTGACGGCGGCACGCCAGGGCAGGCTGGCCCAGGCGCTGAAGCACTTCGAGAAGGCCACGGCGCTGTCGGGCCAGGTGCCGCTGTACTGGCTGAACCTGGCCAGCACGCAGCGCAAGCTGGGCCGGCAGCACGAGGCCATCGCCAGCGCCCGCCGCGCGTTTGCGCTGGACGCAGCCAGCGAAACCGGCTGCCACCTGCTGGCCGAGATGCTGCGCACCAACAACCGCGACACCGAGGCCTTGCAGGTGCTGCAAGACCTGCACGCGGCAACGCCGCGCAGCGGCCGCCACTGGCTGATGCTGGGCGCCACGCAGATGTCGCTGGCGCAGTGGCAGGACGCGGCCGTTTCCTTTCTGAACGTGCTGGCCGCCAAGCCAGCCGACATCGAGGCCTACCTGCAACTCGGTTATGCCCTGGCGAACCTGAAGCGCTACGGCGAGGCTGCCGAGTGTTTCCGCACCATCGCCATCCTGGAGCCGGCGCACTTCGGTGCTTCGGTCTATGCCGCCCACTACGCAGCCTGGGCCTGCGACTGGGCCCAGGGCAGTGGTGACCACCAGCGTCTGACGCAGGCGCTGGCGCTGCAGGTCGAAGGTGCCGAAACCCCGGCCTTCAGCCCCTTCTGCCTGCTGTCGATGAACGACGACGCGCAGATGCACCGCCGCGCCGCGCAGATGGAAGGCCGGCGCATCCTGCAGTACACGCAGGCCACCCACGCCGCCCACATCGCCAAGACCTGGCCGCAGGCCGAGGCCGCGCTGGCGGCCGGCAAGCTGCGCCTGGGTTTTGTCTCGGCCGACTTCCGCACCCATGCCACCAGCATGCTGCTGGTGCAGACGCTGGAACGCCTGCCGCGCGAGCGCTTCGAGGTCCACCTCTATTCCCATGGCAAGGACGACGGCAGCGCGCTGCGCAAGCGCATGGAAGCTGCCTGCGACAGCTTTGTCGACTGCACCGAGATGAATGCCGTCGAGCAGGCCGATCGCATCCGCGCCGACGGCGTGGCGCTGCTGGTGGACCTGAGCGGCTACACCGCCAACACCCGCCTGGGCGTGTTTGCGCTGCGCCCGGCGCCGCTGCAGGTGCTGTGGCTGGCCTATCCCAGCACGCTGGGCAGCGAGTTCGTCGACTACATCGTCGGCGACCCCATCCTGACGCCGCTGGAACACGCCGAGGACTTCAACGAGACCATCGCCCAGCTGCCGCTCTGTTATGAACCCACCGACGAGCAGCGTGAACATCCCGAGCCGCTGAGCCGCGCCGAATGCGGTTTGCCGGACGACAGGTTCGTCTTCGCCTGCTTCAACCAGAGCTACAAGATCACCGAGCCGGTGTTCAACCGCTGGTGCCGCATCCTGCAGCGCGTGGAGAACAGCGTGCTGTGGCTGCTGGTGCCGCAGGCCGAGATCCAGGACGCCTTGCGCCAGCGTGCCGTCGAACGTGGCATCGCCGTCGAGCGCCTGGTCTTCGCGCCCTTCGTCACGCCGGTGCAGCATCTGGCACGGCTGCCGCAGGCCGACCTCTTCCTCGACACCTTCCCCTATGGCGCCCACACCACCTGCAGCGACGCGCTGTGGATGGGCCTGCCGGTGCTGACCCAGGTGGGCCGCAGCTTCTCGGCCCGTGTCGCCGCCAGCCTGCTGAACGCCGTGGGCCTGCCGGAGAACGCGGTCGACAACGAAAACGACTACGAAGAGCGTGCGGTTGCACTGGCCACCGTGCCCGGTGAACTGGCGCGCCAGCGTGAACATCTGTGGGGCAACCGCCTGGACCTGCCGCTGTTCGACAACCAGCGTTTCAGCGGCGAGCTGGCGGCACTGTTCGAGCGCATGGTCGAACGCTGGCAACAAGGCCTGCCGCCGGCGCAACTGCCGGCCGCCGCCGGCGTGCAGGCGGCATGAAGCCGCTGCGCATCGTCCACATGGCCTCGCTGGCACGGTCCGGCGAGACGCTGCTGCTGCGCACGCTGGCGGCGCACCCGGCGCTGCAGGTGGTGCACGACCTGCACCCGACCAACAGTGCCGAGGAAACCCGGCTGTTCCAGCTGCTGCGGGTGTGGCCGCAGGCCACGCTGCCGCGTGATGCCGCGCCGCAGTTGCGGCCCGGCACCGAGGTGTTGCTGATCAAGCAGGGCGTGTTCACGCTGCGTGGCCCGTTTGCCGGCTTCGGCCTGCTGCGCAACCCCTACGCGACCTTTTGTTCGCTGTGGAGCTACGACGCCAAGCTGGCCGGCGAAACCCCCGGCGTCGCAGGCAACCTGCTGCACTGGCAGCAGCGC
>JBASTF010000481.1:0-4907 GCA_049274755.1 Rubrivivax sp.
GCCCAGGGCCGGCCCTGGATCTTCCGCGAGATCGCACACCACCTGGCCACCGGCGAACAGCTGCCGCCACCGGGTACGCGCGAGGTGCAGCAATGGCTGCTGGAACACCTGCAGGACCACTACGCGCTGTATGGCGAAGGCTCGGGCGTGCGCAGCGCACGCAAGCACATCGGCTGGGCCGTGCGTGCGCTGCCGGGCGGCGAAGCCTTCCGCGCGATGATGAACACGCTGGACGACGCCACCGCGCAGCACCGCGCCGTGGCCCTCTTCTTCGACGAACTGGCCGAGCGCCACCCGTTGCTGCCCCAGGCACCCAACCTGCCGCCGGCGGCCAACGACGACCACGCTGCACTCAGCGCATGAGCAAAAAACACATCGACGACTGCATCCGCAACACGCTGGAGCAGTATTTCAAAGACCTGCGCGGCACCGAGCCGCACGGCGTGCACGACCTCATCATCAACGCCGTCGAGCGGCCGATGCTGGACGTGGTGATGAAACACGCCGAAGGCAACCAGAGCAAGGCCGCCGAATGGCTGGGCATCAACCGCAACACCTTGCGTCGCAAACTCCTGGACCACAAGCTGATCTCATGACGACCGCCCTCCTCTCCGTTTCCGACAAGACCGGCATCGTCGACTTCGCACGCGCGCTGCACGGCCTGGGTGTGAAGCTGCTGTCCACCGGCGGCACCGCACGTCTGCTGGCCGATGCCGGCCTGCCCGTCACCGAAGTGGCCGAAGTCACCGGCTTCCCCGAGATGCTGGACGGCCGCGTGAAGACGCTGCATCCGCGCATCCACGGCGGCCTGCTGGCGCGCCGCGACCTGCCGGCCCACATGGCGGCGCTGGCCGAACACGGCATCGCCACCATCGACCTGCTGGTCGTCAACCTCTATCCCTTTGCCCAGGCCACGGCGCGGCCCGACTGCACGCTGGAAGACGCCATCGAGAACATCGACATCGGCGGCCCGGCGATGCTGCGCGCGGCGGCGAAAAACTGGCAGGACGTGGCCGTGCTCATCGACCCCGCCGACTACGCCCGTGTGCTCGCCGAGCTGCAGGCCGGGGCGCTGACACGCACGACGAAGTTCATGCTCGCGAAGAAGGTCTACGCGCACACCGCGGCCTACGACGGCATGATCACCAACTACCTCAGCGCGCTGGCCGAGGGCAGCGAAACCGACACCCACGCCGTGCCGGCGCGTGCCGAGTACCCGCAGGTGCTCTCGCTGCAGCTGACGAAAACCCAAGACCTGCGCTACGGCGAGAACCCGCACCAGAGCGCCGCCTTCTACCGCGACGCCAAGCCGGCCGAGGGCACGCTCTCGGGCTGGAAGCAGCTGCAGGGCAAGGAGCTCAGCTACAACAACATCGCCGATGCCGACGCGGCCTGGGAGTGCGTGAAGACCTTCGACGTGCCGGCCTGCGTCATCGTCAAACATGCCAACCCCTGCGGCGTGGCCGTGGCCGGCAGCCAGGTCGAGGCCTATGTGAAGGCCTGGAAAACCGACCCGACCTCGGCCTTCGGCGGCATCCTGGCCTTCAACCGGCCGCTGGACGAAGCCACGGCGCGCCAGATCGGCGAGCACAAGCAGTTCGTCGAGGTGCTGATCGCGCCGGCCATCACCGCCGAGGCCCGTGCGCTGTTCGCCGCCAAGCAGAACGTGCGTTTGCTCGAGGTGCCGCTGGCCAAGGCGATGAACACGCTGGACCTGAAGCGGGTCGGCGGCGGCCTGCTGGTGCAAAGCCAGGACGTGAAAAACGTCGCCCAGGGCGAACTGCGTGTCGTCAGCAAGCTGGCGCCGACGCCGGCCCAGCTCGATGACCTGCTGTTCGCCTGGAAGGTGGCCAAGTTCGTGAAGAGCAATGCCATCGTCTTCTGCGCCCAGGGCATGACGCTGGGCGTGGGCGCGGGCCAGATGAGCCGCATCGACAGCGCGCGCATCGCCGGCATCAAGGCCGACAACGCAGGCCTGCCACTGAAGGGCTCGGCGGTGGCCAGCGACGCGTTCTTCCCGTTCCGCGACGGGCTGGACGTGGTGGTCGACGCCGGTGCCAGCTGCGTCATCCAGCCCGGCGGTTCGATGCGCGACGAAGAGGTCATCGCCGCTGCCGACGAACGTGGCATCGCGATGGTCTTCACCGGCACACGCCACTTCAGGCACTGAGCGGCGCGGCACGGACCACGAAGCCTGGCTGCAGGGCAGCGGCGGCGCCGCAAACTGCCGGCCCGGGCCGGGTAGCATCCCGTCCATGTCGCGCGCCGAGGCCATGGGCCTGCTGCTGACCTTCATCGCCCGCCTCGTCACCGGGGCGCAAGGCCATTGGAAGGGTTCCCCGCCCAAGGCCGAGCAGCGCATCTACTTCGCCAACCACCAGAGCCACCTGGACTGGGTGCTGATCTGGGCCGCACTGCCACGCGACCTGCGCGCGACGACGAGGCCCATCGCCGCCAAGGACTACTGGACCTCGTCGCGCTTCAAGCAGTGGCTGACCAGCGAGGTCTTCCACGCCGTCTACGTCAACAGGCAGCGCACCGACGACCAGGACCCGCTGGAGCCGCTGGTCGATGCACTGAACAACGGCGACTCGCTGGTGATCTTTCCCGAAGGCACACGCAGCAGCAAACCCGAGCCGCAGGCCTTCAAGAGCGGGCTGTACCACCTGGCCGCGCAGTTCCCCGGTGTGCAGCTGATCCCGGCCTGGATCGACAACGTGCAGCGCGTGATGCCCAAGGGCGAGGTGGTGCCGGTGCCCATCCTCTGCACGGTGACCTTCGGTGCACCGCTGCAGCTGCAGCCCGGCGAGGACAAACGCGAGTTCCTGGCACGGGCACGCGAGGCGGTGCTCGAACTGCGGCCGGTGGTGGTATGAGCCGCCTGCGTTCGCTCAGCGTCGACGAGCAGGTGGCCCTGCTGTTTGTGCTGCTGTTCGGCCTGCTGCTGCTGGCCACCGCGGTGTCGGTGTTCGTGGTGCTGCGCTGGTCGGCCGCCGGCCACGACGAGCGGGTGCTGCGCCTGAAGCGCGACCTGCGCGCGGTGTGGGTCGGTGCCGTGGTCTTCTGGCTGGCCTGGATCTCCGGCGCACCAGGCGCCACGCTGGCTTTCGGCTTGTTGTCTTTCCTGGCCTTGCGCGAGTTCATCACGCTGGCACACACACGCCGCAGCGACCACCGCAGCCTGATCCTGGCTTTTTTTGTCGTGCTGCCGCTGCAGTACCTGCTGGTCGGCGTGCGCGCCCTCGACCTGTTCACGGTCTTCATCCCGGTCTACGTGTTCCTGGCCATCCCGGTGATCAGCGCGCTGGCCGGCGACCCCGAACGTTTCCTGGAGCGCAACGCCAAGATCCAGTGGGGCATCATGGTCTGCGTCTACGGCTTGAGCCATGCGCCGGCCCTGCTGCTGCTGCAGTTCAGCAACGACGAGGGGCGCGGCGCCTTCCTGGTGTTTTTCCTGGTCGTCGTCGCCGCGGCGGCGCAGATCGTCCAGGAAGCGGCGAGCCGCTGGCTGCGCCGGCGCCCGGTGGCGCGGCAGATCGACCGCTCGTTCAGCTACCGCGCCTGGGCCTGCGGCGCGCTGGCTGCGGGCCTGGTTGGTGCGTTGTTGTACTGGATCACGCCGTTCAAGGCACCGCAGGCGCTGGCGATGGGTTTCATCGCTGCCGGTGCCGGCACGCTGGGCGAATTTGTGATGCGTGCGCTGAAGAAGGACGCCGGTGTGCGCTACTGGGGCAACCAGAGCTCGGTCACCGGCGCCGTGGGCCTGCTGGACCGCGTGGCGCCGCTGTGTTTTGCGGCGCCGGTCTTCTTTCACTCCGTGTGCTGGTATTTCCAGCTGAAGTGAACCACCCCCGAAGCACCTGCGGCGCTCCCCCCTCAAAGGGGGCGACGCCGGTGGCCGGGCGAAGCCCGTCCACGGCGTCTGCTGGGGAAGACACAGGGTTGGCTGGCGCAGCAACGATCGTCAGCTGCGCACCAGGATGTCGTTGCGCACGCCGACGACACCCGAGGTGTCGCGGGCCAGGCGTTCGGCGGTGGCACGTTCTTCACCGGTCTTGGCGAAGCCAGAGAGCTGCACCACGCCCTTCAGCGTCTCGACGTTGATGCTCATCGCGCTGACGGTCTTGTCGGCTGCGAACTTGGCCTTGATGCGGGTGGTCAGCGTCGTGTCGTCGACGTAGGAGCCGACGGTCTGCTGGTCGCGTGCGACGGCGCAACCGCCGAGGGCGGCAAGCGTGCTGGCGGCGAGCAGGGCGGCGAGGGCATAGCGGGTGGTGTTCATCAGGGTCTCCTGTGCGGTGGGTCGGTGGTGGTGGAACAACAGCGGGGATCAGTCGGCCGAGGCCAGGGTCAGCGTGTCGCTGCTGTGCAGCGAGCCGTCGCTTTCGAACAGCATCAGCACGAGCACGGGGCCGTTCGGACCTTCTTCGACATAAGAGGCCAGGTCGGGCATGCCGGCAGAGCCGTCCTCGGGCTGCAGCGCCATCAGCTCACGTTCGGCCGTGGCCACCAGCCACTGCAGCTGGTTGTTGAATTCGCGGTTGCGCAGCACCTCGTCGGTGGCACCGGCTTCACCCGGTTGATCCAGCAGGCCGGCGGCGCGGGCTTCGTCCAGCTCGGCACGCACCTGCTCGCGGCTCAGCCCTTCGGCGGTCACGGCACCGAAGCCCAGCAGCGCCGCGGTGGCGGTCACTGCCAGCAGCCAGCGGGCGGGGTGGCGCTTGTGGTTCTGCATCGTCGTCTTCATGTCGTGCTCCTTTCGGATGCGTTGGATGGTGACGAGATGGTCGGCGCTGGCGCGGCCACAGTCTGTCGGCAGGCTGCGGGTTGCCGTGTCGGACAAGGCTGACAAACCTGGCCCGCGACCGCCCCGCGACCCAGGGCGGCGGGGCGCCACGCACTCAGCG
>JBASTF010000482.1:0-1833 GCA_049274755.1 Rubrivivax sp.
GTGCCGACCTGGTGGCGCAGCGCTGGCGTGTCGAGGCCGCGCAGCGCGAGGTCGACGCCGCACGCACGCTGTTCTATCCCAACGTCAGCCTCACGGCCTTCGTCGGTCTCTCGAGCATCGGCCTGGACAGGTTCGTCGAAGCCGGCGCCCGCACCTACGGCGCCGGCCCGGCGCTGCGCCTGCCGATCTTCGAAGGCGGCCGGCTGCGTGCCAACCTGGGCGCCAAGACTGCCGAGGTCGACGCAGCCGTCGAGGGCTACAACAGCACGCTGCTGCGCGCGCTGCGCGAAGTGGCCGACGAGATCGGCAGCCTGCAGTCGCTGGAACGCCAGCAGCGGGCACAGGCCGAGGCCGGCAGCGCCGCCGATGCCGCCTACGACCTGGCGCTGCAGCGCTACCAGGCCGGCCTGGGCAACTTCCTCACCGTGCTGACGGCGCAGACCAATGTGCTGGCGCAGTCGCGCGCGGCCACCGATCTGAAGGCCCGCCACCTGTCCAGCGAAGTTGCGCTGACCCGCGCGCTCGGCGGCGGTTATGCCGCCACCGAGCTGCCGGCCGCCGTCGCCGCACGCTGAACAACCCACGCATTCCTGCGAGAACAACACCATGAACGCTCCTGCCCCCGCCGTTTCCGCCTCCAAGCGCAAGCCTGCGCTGCTGCTGGTGGCCGGCACCACGCTGGCCATCGGTCTGATCTACGGCGCCTGGTGGATGGCCGTCAGCCGCCACCACGAAAGCACCGACAACGCCTATGTGCAGGCGCCGGTTGTGCAGATCACACCCCAGGTCGGCGGCACCGTGCTTGCCGTGCTGGCCGACGACACCGATGTCGTCAAGGCCGGCCAGCCGCTGGTGAAACTGGACCCGGCCGACGCCAAGCTGGCGCTGGAACGTGCCGAATCGCAGCTGGCGCAGACGGTGCGCGAGGTGCGCACGCTGTACGCCAACAACGCCACGCTGCAGGCCAACATCCGTTTGCGCGAAGCCGAGGTCACACGCGCGCAGAACGACGTGGCGCGTGCCGGCGACGACGTCAACCGCCGCAAGCCGCTGCTGGCCACGGGTGCCGTCGGCGGCGAAGAGATGAAACACGCCGAGACCACGCTGGCCAGCGCGAAGAGTGCATTGGCGGCCTCGATGTCGGCGCTGCAGGCGGCGCAGGAGCAGGCCGCCAGCAACCTGGCGCTGACCGAAGGCACTGGCGTCGACAAACATCCCAACGTCGAACGCGCCGCTGCCGCGGTGCGCGAGGCCTACCTGGCGCTGCAGCGCACCGAGGTGCCGGCGCCGCTGGCCGGCCAGGTCGCCAAGCGCACCGTGCAGGTCGGCCAGCGCATCGCCCCCGGCACGCCGCTGATGAGCGTGGTGCCGCTGGAGCAGGTGTGGGTGGAAGCCAACTTCAAGGAAGTGCAGCTGCGCCAGATGCGCATCGGCCAGCCGGTGAAGCTGACGGCCGACCTGTACGGCAGCAAGGTGGAATACAGCGGCCGCGTCGCCGGCGTCGGCGCCGGCACAGGCGCAGCCTTTGCACTGCTGCCGGCGCAGAACGCCACCGGCAACTGGATCAAGGTCGTGCAGCGTGTGCCTGTGCGTGTGGAGCTCGAGGCCGGACAGCTGGCCGAGCACCCGCTGCGGGTGGGCCTGTCGATGGAAGCCACGGTCGACGTGGCGCAGCAGACCGGCGCACCGGTGCTGGGTGCCGCCACGCCGCGCGCCAGCAGCAAGACCGCCGTGTTCGACGCCCCCAGCACCGAAGCCGAGCGCCGCGTGAAGGCCATCATCGCCGGCAACCTGGGCCGTGCACCGCGCAACGGCAGCAGCGTGGCCCTCGCC
>JBASTF010000483.1:0-1862 GCA_049274755.1 Rubrivivax sp.
CTTCTTCGCTGCTACTGCCTTTTTGGCGGGAGCGGCTTTCTTTGCCGGTGCTGCTGCCGTCTTGGCAGGTGCAGCCTTCTTCGCTGCTACTGCCTTCTTGGCGGGAGCGGCTTTCTTTGCCGGTGCTGCTGCCTTCTTGGCGGGTGCGGCCTTCTTCGCTGCTACTGCCTTTTTGGCGGGAGCGGCTTTCTTTGCCGGTGCTGCTGCCTTCTTGGCAGGTGCAGCCTTCTTCGCTGCTACTGGTTTTGCAGGTGCAGCTTTTTTCGCTGGGGTCGCCTTCTTAGCGGCTGGTTTTTTCGCAGTTGCCATCATGTTCTCCTTGGGTCAATTTGCAAAGAGCACTTCCTGTCTGCAGTGGACACGAAGCGATCCATGGCGATGGAGAAATCCCCATCGCCATGAACACGGGAACGCCCTGCACCGCAACGCACTGCAGCGCTGCTTGTGGTGGTGGGCGTGGTGTAAAAATCCATGGTGGTGTGTTGCGAAAAGGCGCTAGTCCCAGGACAGCGCACCACCGGACTGGTATTCAATAACCCGGGTCTCGAAGAAGTTGCGTTCCTTCTTGAGGTCAATCATCTCGCTCATCCACGGGAACGGGTTTTCTTCATTGGGAAACAGCGTCTCCAGCCCGATTTGTGTGGCACGGCGGTTGGCGATGTAACGCAGGTATCCCTTGAACATCGATGCATTCATGCCCAGCACGCCGCGCGGCATGGTGTCTTCCGCGTAGCGGTATTCGAGTTCAACCGCCTTGAGGAACAGCGCCTTGATCTCGGCCTTGAATTCAGCGGTCCACAGATGGGGATTTTCCAGCTTGAGCTGGTTGATCAGGTCAATGCCAAAGTTGCGGTGCATCGACTCGTCGCGCAAGATGTACTGGTACTGCTCGGCGGCGCCGGTCATCTTGTTCTGGCGGCCCAGTGCAAGGATCTGTGTGAAGCCGACGTAGAAGAACAGGCCTTCCATCAGACAGGCAAACACGACCAGCGACTTGAGGAGCGTCTGGTCGGTTTCGGGCGTGCCAGTGTGGAAGTTCGGATCCATGATCGCCTCGATGAAGGGGATCAGGAACTGGTCTTTGTCGCGGATGGACTGGACTTCGTTGTACGCGTTGAAAATCTCGCTCTCATCCAGACCCAGCGATTCCACGATGTACTGATAGGCGTGCGTGTGGATAGCTTCTTCAAAGGCCTGGCGCAGCAGGAACTGGCGGCACTCTGGCGCCGTGATGTGGCGATAGGTGCCCAGCACGATGTTGTTGGCAGCCAGCGAGTCGGCCGTGACAAAGAAGCCCAGGTTGCGCTTGATGATGCGGCGTTCGTCATCGGTCAGGCCATTGGGGTCCTTCCACAACGCGATGTCGCGCGTCATGTTCACTTCCTGAGGCATCCAATGGTTGGCGCAGGTGGCCAGGTATTTCTCCCAAGCCCACTTGTATTTGAACGGGACCAGCTGATTGACATCCGTCTGCCCGTTGATGATGCGTTTGTCGGCAGCATTCACGCGGCGTTGCGTGGCTGCGGCAGGTGTTGCGTGCGGTGCTGCAGAGGCAGTCACCGGTGCGTGCACTTCCTGCAGTGAGGGGGTTTGGAAAAGCAAAGGCGGCTGTCCCGCCGGGTGGCTTTGGTTCAGTCCACCGTCCAGTTGATTTTGCGATGAGGGCTTGACTTCTTCGTCCCAGGTCAACATAGATTTTCCAGTGTTCGGATTATGAAAGCAGTGCTGCGAAAAGAAAAGCACTGAAGCGTTGTGCAGCAAGGATTTGTTGCTTCACAGCACATGCGCGACACCTCGGAAGAGCCCAAGGTGTCGCGTGCGAAGTTCTTATTGGCAGGCTTCGCAGCCGGGATCATCGATAG
>JBASTF010000484.1:0-3098 GCA_049274755.1 Rubrivivax sp.
CTGCCGACCTGCACGACCGCGCCGTGCTCTGCGTCGGAGGCCGCCCGGCCAGCGTGCCCGTGTACCGCCAGCTCATCGAAGGCACGGGTGGCCGTTTCCTGCACCACGACGGCGGCTCGGAAGACAACCCGGCGCGGCTGGACGCCACGCTGGCCGCAGCCGACCTGGTGATCTGCCAGACCGGCTGCATCAGCCACGACGCCTATTGGCGCGTCAAGGACCATTGCAAGCGCACCGGCAAACGCTGTGTCTTCGTCGACAGCCCCAGTGGCGCCGGCCTGAAGCGTGCACTGCTGTCGTTGACGCCGGAGTCCGAATGAGCCTGTCGGCGCAGCCGCCCTGAGCAAGCTGCGCCAGCTTCTTTTCAGCCCACGCCAGCGCGTCCAGCCAGCCCCGTCGAGACCCCGTCGAGATCGCCCGCCAGATGCTTCACCCGCACCATCTGGAGGATCTTCATGTTCGAACCGCGCGCGTCTCGCGCCCTGCCGTTCCCTGGCCCCGCGCACGCCGTTGCGCTGGCCGTGGCCAGTTTGCTTGCCAGCGGTGCTGCCATCGCGCAGAGCGCCCCCGCGGCCACTGCGCCGGGGCCCGTCGGCACGCTGCCGCGTCTGGTGGTGTCGGCCACACGCATCGAGGTGCCCGAAGACGAGGTGCCGGCCACCGTCACCAGCAAGACCGCGCAGGAGGTGCAGCGCCGCCAGGCGCGTGACCTGAAGACCCTGCTCGACGACGAGCCCGGCATCTCGGTGCGCCAGCAGCCGGCACGCATGTCGGCGGTGTTCGGCAGCACCGGCCGCGGTGGCAACGAAGGCATCAACGTGCGTGGCCTGGAAGGCAACCAGGTGCTGCTGCAGAGCGACGGCGTGCGCCTGCCGATGGTCTACGACAGCGGCCCCTTTGTCGCCGGCCGTGGCGACTATGTCGATGTCGAAGCCTACAAACGTGTGGAACTGCTGCGTGGGCCTTCGTCCACCTCGTACGGCAGCGACGGCCTGGCCGGCGCTGTGAGTTTCGTCACCAAGGATCCGGCCGACCTGCTGACCCTGGGTCAGCCGCTGCAGGGTGCGCTGAAGCTGGGTTTTGCCTCGGCCGACAACTCCTGGGTCAGCGTGCCCTCGGTGGCCTTCCGCGAAGGCAGCTGGCAAGGCATGGTGCTGGCCAGCCTGCGCCGCGGCCACGAGCTCGAGAACCAGGCCACGACGGGTGGCACCGGCTTCGCGCGCACCCAGCCCAACCCGCAGGACAGGCGTTCCGACTATGTGCTGGCCAAACTGCTGTTCCAGCTGGACGAGCGCCAGCAGTTCAAGCTGACGGCCGAGCAGATGAACCGCCGTGTCGACACACCCGACATCCTGACGATCAAGGGCATGCCCAACGTCAACGCCAACGTCACCAGCGGCAATGCACGCGAAGACGTCACGCGCACGATGGCCAAACTGGACTACCGCTACAACGACCCGCGCAACCCCTGGTTCCAGGCAGCCCAGGCCTGGTTCTACCTGCAGGACGCCGACACGCGCCAGTTCGGCGAAGAGCGCTACACCAGCCCGCCGGCCAGCTGGAGCCGCCGCACCCGCGACACGCTGTACGGCGAACGTGGCCAGGGCCTGGGCGCGCAGTTCGAGAGCAACTTCGAGGTCGCTGCGCCGCAGCGCCTGCTGTACGGCTTCGACATCTCCAACAGCCGTGTGCACTCGCGCAAGGACGGTGCGCACTACAACGCCAGCGGCGCGCTGATCACGACGGGCGGCTTCGTCGCCAACCAGAGCTTCCCTGACACCGACTACCGCCTGTTCGGCGCCTTCGTGCAGGACGAGATCACGCTGGGCGCGCTGACGCTGACGCCGGCGCTGCGCCTGGACCGCTACGAACTGGCGCCCGAAACCGGCAACCCGCTGTTCACGGCGAACAATGCCGTGGCGCCGACGCGGCTGTCGGGCGGCGAGGTGTCGCCGCGTCTGGGTGCGGTGTGGAAACTCTCGCCGCTGCTGCAGCCCTTTGCGCAGTACGCACACGGCTTCCGCGCACCGACGCCCTGGCAGGTCAACGGCGGCATCAGCAACACCACGGCCACGCCGCCCTACCGTTCGATCGGCAACCCCGACCTGAAGCCCGAGATCGGCGACTCGATCGAGCTCGGTCTGCGTGGCCGCACGGCCACGCTGCGCTACAGCCTGGCGCTGTTCAAGTCGCGCTACCGCGACTTCATCGTCGCCAACACCGACGTGACGGCGACGACGACGGTGCCGCTGGACCCGGGCATGGGCTCCAACACCGTCACCTACCAGTCGGTCAACGTCAACCGCGCCGAGATCCAGGGTGTGGAAGCCGCGGCGGCCTGGATCTTCCTGCCCGGCTGGACCATCGAGGCGCGTTACGCCCGTGCCAAGGGCGAGCAGATCGCCAGCAACGGCACGGCCACGCCGCTGCCGACCATCGAACCCGACAAGGGCACGCTGAAGCTGGGTTACGAACGTGCCGGCCAATGGGGCGGTGGCCTCACGGTCACCGGGCAGAAGAGCCAGCACCGCCCGTACGCCAGCAGCCTCTACATCCCCAAGGGCTACGTGGTGGCCGATCTGAGCGGCTGGTGGGACATCACACGCCAGTTGCAACTGTCGGCCAGCATCCAGAACATCGGCGACGCGACGTACATCCAATGGTCCGATGTGCGTGGCCAGCTGGCGACGACCACCATCGCCGATGCCTACACGCAGCCGGGCCGGAACTTCAGCGCCAGCGTGCGCTACCAGTTCTGAAGCCGCGATGAGGCAGTTGCTCATCGGCGTGTGCCTGGCGGCGTTGGCGGCGCTGGCCCAGGCCGCCAACGTGCTGATCATCACGGCCAGCCCTGTGGCGCCGGGCAAGTTCGCCGCGATGGCCAAAGCCGCAGCGCCGCTGGGGCTGCGCATCGACGCGCGCTACGCCGAGAAGCTGCCGCCCGACACCGGGCCGGCGCTGTGGAACGCTGCCGACCTGGTGCTGATCGACGCGCCGCGCCAGCACATCGAAGACTTCGTGCGTGGCAAGCTCGGTGCTGCGCTGCCGGCGCTGGCCGGCAAGCCCCATGTCTGGCTGCCCACCGCCGCGCCCAAGGC
>JBASTF010000485.1:0-2989 GCA_049274755.1 Rubrivivax sp.
AAGCCGGATCCGCGGCGGCCGCTGGATGGCGTGCCCGAGGCCTTCGACAGCCCCGAAGACGCCGTCGACTACCGCCGGCCTGCGCACCGCGCCGGCATCGAGCTCTACCGTGCCCACATCGTGCACCACAGCTTCGAGCCGCATGCGCACGAAGGCCTGGGGCTGGGCGCCATCGAAAGCGGGGCCGAGCGCTTCCGCTACCGCGGCAGCGAACATCTGGCGGCGGCCGGCTCGCTGGTGCTGATGAATGCCGACGAACTGCACACCGGCCGCGCCGAGACCGCCGGCGGCTGGCGCTACCGCATGGTCTACATCGAGCCCGCGGTGCTGGAGGCCGTCACCGGCGACCGCGGCTGGCACTTCCGCCAGGCCGTGGGCCACGACGCACCGCGTGCGCGCCGTGTGCATGCGCTGCTGCGCCAGCTGTGGCAGCAGGCCGATGCACCGCTGGCCTTCGACAGCCTGCTGTTCACGCTGCTGGCCGAACTGCGTGTGCATGCCCAGGTGGCCCGCGGCGCGCCGGGCGAAGGTGCACTGCGCTTCGTGCCGGTGCTCGAACATCTGCGCGCCCACCTGCACGAGAAGCTGACGCTGGAACAGCTGGCCGCCGTCGCGGGCCTGAGCCCCTTCCACTTCCTGCGCCGTTTCCAGGCCGTCTACCACGCCACGCCGCAGCAGATGCTGATGGCCTTGCGCCTGCTCGAAGCCAAGCGCCTGCTCGCCGCCGGCGACAGCCCGGCCGCGGCTGCCGCTGCCGTCGGCCTGGCCGACCAAGCCCATCTGACACGGGCGTTTGCCCGCCGCTACGGCGTGACGCCGGGGCGCTACCAGCGCCAGCTGCGGGTGTCGACGCCAAGGCGCCGCTGAATCACCACCAGGAGACACCCACGATGCAACGCCGCCACCTGCTGCCGCTGTTGGCCCTGCTGGCCACGCCGGCGCTGCGCGCCCAGGGCGCCTACCCGAACAAGCCGATCCGCCTGATCGTCGGCTTCCCGCCCGGTGGCGGCATCGACTTCGCGGCCCGCACCATCCAGCCGGCGCTGGAAGCCGCGCTGGGCCAGCCCGTGGTCGTCGACAACAAGCCCGGTGCCGGCGGCGTCATCGCCGCCACCGAACTGACACGCGCCGCGCCCGACGGCTACACGCTGCTGCTGGCCAACACCGGGCCGTTTGCCATCGCGCCCTACCTGCAGCCGCGCATGCCCTACGACCCGCTGAAGCAGTTCAGCTACATCGGCCAGATCACCGAGGGCAGCTACATCGCGGTGACACGGCCCGACCATCCGGCCAGGGACCTGAAGCAGTTTGTCGACTGGGCCAAGGCCAACCCGAACAAGGCCAACTTCGCTTCGGGCGGCAACGGTTCGTCCACGCACATGAACGGCGAGCTGCTGAGCCTGGTGGCCGGCATCGACCTGCTGCACGTGCCCTACAAGGGCAGTGCACCAGCGGTGCAGGACCTGATCGGCGGCCAGACGCAGCTGCTCATCGACGCCGGCACCGTGCTGCTGCCGCAGGTGAAGGCCGGCCGGCTGAAGGCGCTGGCCGTCACCGGCGCACGCCGCGACCCGCAACTGCCCGATGTGCCGACGGCACGTGAGCTCGGCCTCAGCGGCATGGAGTCCACCGGCTTCCAGGGCCTGGTGGCGCCGGCCGGCCTGCCCAGGCCGGTGCTCGAGCGCCTGGCCGCCGAACTGGCCAAGGTGCTGGCCCTGGCCGTCGTGCGCCTGAAGTTCGCCACCGCGGGTGCCGAGGTCAATGCCCGCGGCCCCGAGGCCTTTGCCGCCTACGTGAAGACCGACAACGAGAAGTGGTCGGCGCTGATCCGCCAGCGCGGCATCAAGGCCGATTGACGCCGCAGCAGCACCGTCACTGCGACGCGATCCATGCGTCGATCAGCCGCTCCAGCGTGTCCAGCGGCAGCGCGCCGTTGTCGATGACGGCGTTGTGGAAGCGGCGCAGCTCGAACTTCGGCCCCAGCTTGGCCTTGGCACGCTCACGCAGCTCGACGATCTTCAGCTGGCCGATCATGTAGGCCAGGGCCTGGCCGGCGTTGGAGGTGTAGCGGTCGATCTCGGAGGCGACAAAACCGGTGTCGACACCGGTGCGTTCGACCATCAGGTCGATGGCCTGCTGCCGGCTCCAGCCCAGTGCGTGGATGCCGGTGTCGACCACCAGGCGCGCGGCGCGGAAGGCCTGCCACTGCAGGTGGCCGAAGCGGCTGTAGGGGTCGTCGTAGAGGCCGATCTCGTTGCCCAGTGTCTCGGCGTACAGCGCCCAGCCTTCGGTGAAGGCGGTGTAGCCGAAGCCGCCGCGGCGGAACTCGGGCAGCGTGCCGAGCTCGACGTTGCGCGCGATCTGCAAGTGGTGGCCGGGCACGGCTTCGTGTGCCACCAGCGTGGCCATGCCCCAGGTGGGCTTCTTCTGCCAGCCGGCGGCATTGGCGTTGAAGTAGCCGGCGCGGCTGCCGTCGCGGGTCGGGCCGTCGTAGTACTCGGCGCGGTCCGGGCCCAGATGGGCCGGCATCGCGCGCACGCCGTAGGGCGCACGCGGCAGCTCGACAAACAGCCGCGGCAGTTCGGCGTCGATGCGCTTGGCGATGTCGCGGTAGCCGGCCAGCAGCGCTTCCGGGCTCTTGTGGAAGAACTTCGGATCGGTGTTCAGGAACTTCACGAAGGCCGCGAAGTCGCCGTCGAACTTCGTCTCGCGCAGCACGGCTTCCATCTCGCCGCGCAGCCGTGCCAGCTCACGCTGGCCGATGGCATGCACCTCGGCCGCCGTGAGGTTCGTCGTCGTCTGCTGGCGCACGACCTCGTCGTAGAGCCTGGCGCCATCGGGGTAGTTGCGCAGCGCGCCGCTGGCCGGTGCCTTCGGCAGGTACTCGTCGACGATGAAACTGCGCAGCTTGTCCAGCGACGGCAGCACCTGGCTGTTGATGGCCTCGCGGCCGGCGGCCTGCAGCCGCGTGCGCTCGGCGGCCGGGATG
>JBASTF010000486.1:0-5332 GCA_049274755.1 Rubrivivax sp.
GTGCCGTGCTGCTGCGCACGCGCGGCCTGGCCAAGTCCTTCCGCGGTGTGAAGGCGCTGGCCGGTGTCGACGTCGACGTGCGGCGCGGCGAGATCCTGGGCCTGCTCGGTCCCAACGGCTCAGGCAAGTCAACCTTCATCAACGTCGTCAGCGGCCACTACGTGCCCACGGCCGGCAGCGTGGTCTTCGAAGGCCGGGAACTCGCTGGCCGCGAGGCGCACCGCATCGCCAGTGCCGGCATTTCGCGCACCTACCAGATCCCGCGCCCCTTCACGCACCAGACGGTGCTGGACAACGTGGCGCTGGCCGCGATGTTCGGCGGCGGCATCGCCACGCCGGCGGCGGCGCGCGCGCAGGCGATGACCTGGCTGGCCTTTGCCGGCCTGCAGGACAAGGCCCATGCCCATCCGGATGCCCTGAACCTGCACCAGCGCAAGTTCCTCGAACTGGCACGGGCGCTGGCCTCGCGGCCCCGCCTGGTGCTGCTGGACGAGGTGTTGTGCGGGCTGACGCCGAGCGAGATCGACGATGCCGTGGCCCTGGTGCGGCGCATCCGCGACCAGGGCTCGACGGTGATCTTCGTCGAACACGTGATGCGCGCGGTGATGGCGCTGACCGACCGTGTGGTGGTTTTCGACCGCGGCGAGATGCTGGCCGAAGGCCCGGCTGCCGAGGTGATGCAGCGGCCCGAGGTGATGACGGCCTACCTGGGCCAGCCGATGCAGGAGAACGGCCATGCTTGAGGTGCGCGAGCTGCAGGTGGCCTATGGCCAGGCGCCGGCGCTGTGGGGCGTGAGCTTCGAACTGCGCCACGGCGAACTGCTGTGTGTGGTCGGCCCCAACGGCGCCGGCAAGACGACGTTGATCAACACACTCGCCGGCATCCTGCGGGCGAAACCTGGTTCCGGCGGCCGCATCGCCTTCGAAGGCCGCGACATCACGGCCCTGCCGCCGCACCGCTTCTGCGAAGCCGGCATCGCCATCGTGCCCGAGGGCCGGCGGCTGTTCGGCGGCATGAGCGTGCTGGAGAACCTGGAGATCGGCAGCATCCTGCCGGCGGCCAAGGCGCGGCGCGCGCAGTCGCTCGAAGCCGTGCTGGCGCTGTTCCCGGCGCTGAAGCCCAAGCTGGGGCAGGCCGCAGGGGAACTCTCGGGCGGCCAGCAGCAGATGGTGGCCATCGGCCGCGCGCTGATGGCCAGGCCGCGGCTGCTGCTGCTGGACGAGCCTTCGCTGGGCCTGTCGCCGCTGATCGTCAACGAGATGTTCACGGCCATCCGCCGTGTCAACGCCGAAGGCACGGCGGTGCTGCTCGTCGAGCAGAACGTCGCGATGGCGCTGCGCGTGGCCGACCGCGCCTACGTGCTGGAGGAAGGCCGCATGGTCGCCGAAGGCACACCCGACGCGTTGATGCAACGCGACGAGATCCGTCGTGCGTATTTGGGCACCTGAAGGGAGCAAACCAGATGCTTTTCCCCACCACCATCGTCGGCAGCTTTCCGCAACCCGACTGGCTGATCGACCGCGAAAAGCTGGCCGGCCGTTTCCCGCCGCGGGTGCGCGCCCGTGAGCTCTGGCGCATTCCGCCGCAGTACCTGGAAGCGGCACAGGAAGACGCGACGCTGATCGCCATCCGCGCGCAGGAAGCGGCGGGGCTGGACATCGTCAGCGACGGCGAGATCCGCCGCGAGAGTTATTCGAACCGCTTCGCCACCGCGCTGGACGGCGTCGACCTCGACAACCCCGGCACCGGCCTGGACCGCTCGGGCCACCCGAACCCGGTGCCGCGCATCGTCGGCAAGATCCACCGCCGCCATGCGGTGGAGGTGGAGGACCTGAAGTTCCTGCGTGCCAACACCACGCGCCAGGTGAAGATCACCGTGCCCGGCCCGTTCACGATGCTGCAGCAGGCGCAGAACGACTTCTACGACAGCGAGGAAGAAGCGGCGATGGACTACGCCGCAGCCGTCAATGCCGAGATCCGCGACCTGTTCGCGGCCGGCGCCGATGTCGTGCAGATCGACGAGCCCTACATGCAGGCGCGGCCCGAGAAGGCGCGGCGCTACGGCCTGGCGGCGCTGAACCGTGCGCTCGATGGCATCAGCGGCACGACGGCCGTGCACATCTGCTTCGGCTACGCCGCCATCATCCACGAGCGGCCGACCGGTTATTCCTTCCTGCCCGAGCTGGCGCAATGCAGCTGCAAGCAGGTGTCGATCGAAACCGCGCAGTCGCACCTGGACTGCAGCGCGCTGCTGCCGCTGGCCGGCAAGAAGGTGATGGTCGGCTGCATCGACCTGTCGGACCCAGCCGTCGAAACGGCGCAGACCATCGTCGAGCGCATCGAACGTGCGCTGCCCTACATCGCCCCGGAGAACGTGATCCTCGCGCCCGACTGCGGCATGAAGTACATCCCGCGCGCCACGGCCGTCGGCAAGCTGGCCGCGATGGTCGAGGCCGCGCAACTGCTGCGCCAGCGGCACGGCTGACAACAAGCCTGACAACAAGCTGAAGACGTCGTCGCCCTCCCGCCGGGCGTCCATCACACAGAGGGCGGGCATCCACAACAAGGAGACAAGCGACATGTGCAGACTCTGTGACGCGGGCCACCCGCAGCAGCATTGGAACTCACGGCGCGGCTTCCTGAAGGCCACCGCCGCTGCGGCCACGGCGGCCAGCGCCGGTGGCATGGCCTTGTTTGCGCCGCGCCCGGCGCTGGCGGCCAACGAAGCCCGCGCGCCGGAAGGTGCGGGCCGGCGTGGCGTGCGCTACCTCATCAAAGGTGGCGCTGTGATGTCGATGGACAAGAGCGTCGGCGACTTCGTCAATGCCGACGTGCTGGTCGAAGGCAAGAAGATCCTGGCGGTCGGGCCGAACATCGCGGCGCCTGGCATCCCGACCATCGACGCGCGCGGCCGCATCGTGATGCCGGGTTTCATCGACACCCACCACCACCAGTTCGAGACCGCGCTGCGTGCCTGGCTGGCCGACGGCATCCTCATCAACGACGGCTCGGGCTCACCGAGCGGCAACCAGACCTACTTCGAGTACATCCTGTCGCGCTTTGCGCCCGTGTACCGGCCGCAGGACGTCTACATCAACGAGTTGTTCGGGGGCTTGAGCCAGCTGGACCACGGCGTGACGACGGTGCACGACATCTCGCAGATCCACCACACGCCGGAACACTCCGACGCGGTGGCACAGGCCTTGTTCGACACCGGTCGCCGCGCCGCTTTGGGCTACTTCGAAGGCGCCGGCGGCAGCCCCGGCCCGACCTATGCGTACCCGCAGGACGCCACGCGGCTGAAGAGCAAGTGGTTTGCGTCGTCGGACCAGCTGGTGCACATGACCATGGGTGGCGAGGTCTACCTCGGCGCACCCACCTACACCCAGGCCTGGACACTGGGCCGGCAGATGGGCCTGCAGGTCGTGGCCCACATCCTGTCGCCGTTTGGCATCCGGCCCATCATGGACCAGCTGGCCCAGGGCAAGGGCGGTGTCAACGGCGACATCGGCATCGGTGCCGACAACCTGTTCATCCACTTCACCGGCATGTCGGACATGGCCTGGCAGCGGGTGAAGGAGGTTGGCGCCAACATCTCGCTGGCGGTGCCGATCGAGATGAACATGCGCCACGGCATCCCGCCGATCCTGAAGATGCAGAGCTTGGGGCTAGAGCCCTCGCTCAGCGTCGACGTCGAGTGCACGATGACGGCCGACTTCTTCACGCAGATGCGCTCGATGATGACGATGCAGCGCATGGTCGTGAACCAGCAGATCCTGGACCCCGGCTTCGCCAGCGGCAACTGGTGGCCGACGCCGCCGGCCGGCACGCCGCCGCTGCTGAACACACGCGACGTGCTGCGCTACGCCACGATGAACGGCGCCAGGCACCTGCGGCTGGACGGCAAGGTCGGTTCGCTGACCCCGGGCAAGGAAGCCGACATCCTGATCCTCGACGCGACGGCGCTGAACGTCGCGCCGCTGAACCATGTGCCGGGTGCCGTCGTCTCGCTGATGGACCGCGGCAATGTCGAGACCGTCATCGTCGCCGGCAAGGTGCGCAAGTGGAAGGGCCGGCTGCTCGATGCCGACCTGAACAGCCTGCGCACGCAGCTCGAAGCCTCGCGCGACTACATCTTCGCCACCGCCGGCATCCCGCAGGACCTGTTCAACCCCAACTGAGCGAAGGCAACCATGGCCGCCCTCCAGATCGAAGACCTCACCGCCGCTGTGCAACGCACGTTCGAGAATTGCGGCGACGAACGCTACAAGGAGATCATGTCCGCCGTCGTGCGCCACGTGCACGCGCTGGTGCGCGAGGTCGACCTGAAGCCCGACGAGTGGATGGCGGCCATCCAGTTCATCACCCGTGTCGGCCAGACCTGCAACGAGCAGCGGCAGGAGACCATCCTGCTGTCCGACACGCTGGGCGTCTCGATGATGGTCGTCGGCCTCGAGCAGGCGCGGCGCTCGAAGAAGGCGCTGGCCGACCCCGAACTGACCGCGATGCCGACCGAGGCCACCGTGCAGGGCCCGTTCTACTGGGAGGGCTCGCCGGTGCTGCCGGCCGGCGCCGACATCGGCAAAGACATGCCGGGTGAACCGGCGTACTACAGCGGCACCGTCACCGACACACACGGCACGCCGATCGCGAACTGCTGCCTCGACGTGTGGTCGGGCGACGGCGACGGGGTCTACGACATGCAGATGGGCGATTTCGGTGATGGGGCCGGCATGCGGCTGCGCGCACGCTTCCACACCGACGCGCAGGGCCGCTACCACTTCTGGTCGGTGAAGCCGACCTACTACCCGATCCCGATGGACGGCCCGGTCGGCGACATGATCAACAAGATGGGCCGGCACCCGAACCGCCCCGGCCACATCCACGCGATGGTCTATGCCGACGGCTACGTGCCGGTGACGACGCACCTGTTCCCGTCGGACAGCCCCTTCCTCGATTCCGATGTCGTGTTCGGCGTGCGCAACAGCCTCATCGTGCCCTGGGACCAGCACGCGCCCGGCACTGCGCCCGACGGCCGTGTGATGGACCGGCCCTACCACGCGGCGCGCTACGACTTCCATCTGGCGCGCGCAGCATGAAGATCGGCAAAGCCACCATTCCCGAATCGGCCATCTGCACCTCGGACGACGAGACCATCGTCGTGCGCGGCGAAGACCTGTGCCGCGACCTCATCGGCAAGCTCGGCTTCGTCGACTACTTTTTCCTGCTCGTCACCGGCCAGCGGCCGAACGCGATGGCCAGCCAGGTGCTTGATGCCACGCTGGTGGCCATCGCCGAACACGGCCTGGTGCCCAGCGTGCAGGCCAGCCG
>JBASTF010000487.1:0-1864 GCA_049274755.1 Rubrivivax sp.
GGCAAGACGACGCTGGGCATGGCCTTGCTGGCGCTGCAGCCGATCGCCGCCGGCAGCGTGACGATGGGCGGCGAACGCATCGACAACGCCGCCCGCGACACGCTGCGCCGCATGCGACGCCGGCTGCAGGTGGTGTTCCAGGATCCGTTTGCGTCCCTGTCGCCGCGGCGCACCGTGGGCCAGATCGTCGGCGAAGGGCTGGCCCTGCACCGGCCCGAGCTCGGCGAGGCCGAACGCGAAGCCGAGGTGCTGGCGATGCTGGACGAGGTGGGCCTGTCGTAGCGCCATGGTGTCGCCGGCGTGCTGAACCGCTACCCGCACGTGTTCAGCGGCGGCCAGCGCCAGCGCATCGCCATCGCACGCGCCGTGGTGCTGAAGCCCGAGGTGCTGGTGCTGGACGAACCGACCTCGGCGCTCGACGTGTCGGTGCAGCAGCAGGTGCTGGCCTTGCTGGCCCAGCTGCAGCAGCACTACGGCATGAGTTATGTCTTCATCAGCCACGACCTCGCCGTCGTGCGTGCGATGTCGCACCGCGTGATGGTGATGCAGGGCGGCCAGGTGGTCGAGGAGAACGAGTCCGAGGCCTTGTTCGCCGCGCCGCAGCAGGCCTACACGCAGGAACTGCTGGCGGCTGCCCACCTGGGCTGAGGCTGGGGCTACAGCCGGATCGTCGCCAGCAGCAGCCCCGGCTCGTCTTCGCGCAGCTGCAGCTCGCAGTGCATGCGCTGCAGCATCGTGATCATCGGCAGGTTGTCGACCAGCACGTCGCCGACCAGGGTGTGCACGCCATGGCGCGCCGCATGCCGCGCCAGCTGTTCCAGCATCTGCCGGCCCAGGCCCAGCTGCTGCCAGCCGTCGGCCACGGCGACGGCGAACTCGGCCGTGCCGTCGTCGCTGCGCACATAACGCGCATCGGCAACGATGCCGGGGTCGTCGTCACCGTCATCGCCCGGCACCTCGGGCTGCGCCACCAGCGCCACATGGGTGTCGTGGTCGATCTGCGTCATCTGGCGCAGCAGCGATGGCGGCAGCGCACGCAGGCCGACATGGAAACGGCGGTAACGCGAGGCCGCCGACAAGCCCATCACGAAGGCCTGCTCGGTGGCGGTGTCCTGCGGCAGCACCGGGCGCAGCAGCACACGCCGGCCGTCGCGCAGCGTCAGCGGCCGGATCAGCGCCACCGGGTAGCGTGTGGCGACGCCGCCGTCGGCGTTCATGCCATCACCAGCAGTTCGGCAGCGCCGTCGCCGCGCAGCGCGCAGGCGATGGCGCGTGTGCTGCTGTCGGCGACGAACTCGTCGCCGGGGCCGAGCACGATGTCGCGGCGGTCGTGGTCCAGCGTGATCCAGGACTGGCCGGCGACCCCACGCAGCCGTGTCTGCGGCGTCAGCTGGATGCGGGCCAGCTGCCCCGGCGGCAGCGGCAGCGAAACCTGGTTGGCGTTGATCAGCATCGTGTGCTCCTGTGCGTGGTGGGAATGTCTGGGGCATCGGGTGCATCCCCATGGCGGCGCCACGCATGGCACGAATAATCGGTGCAGCGCCGGTGGCGCTCAAACGATGGTTTGGAACGCATCACATTCCCATAGCGCATGCGAAAGAACGATCCCGGCCGCCTGCCACCGCTCGACCTGCTGGCGGCGTTCGAAGCTGCGGCCCGGCATTTGTCGTTCACCCGGGCAGCGGCCGAGCGCTTCGTCACCCAATCGGCAATGAGCCGGCAGATGCGGGCGCTGGAAGAGGAGCTCGGCGTGCCGCTGTTCCTGCGCCGCCACCGCGCGCTGGCGCTCACCGCCGAAGGCCAGCGGCTGTTTGCCAGCTGCAGCGCCGTGCTGGCCCAGTTGCGCGGCACGCTGGCCGGGATC
>JBASTF010000488.1:0-4699 GCA_049274755.1 Rubrivivax sp.
GGCGCTGAACGAAGCGGGCCGGGCGGCCCCGGATGGACGGCGGCCGGGCGCCGGCATAGGCTGCGGCCCATTCTTCCGCCTTGCCCGCCCCGCCTTGAATCCGTCCGACAGCCGTGACGGCGTGCCGCCGGCCGCCGAACCTGCAGCCGAGGCCGCACCCGCCATCCGGCTGCGGCCGCTGGGCTTGGCCGACCCGCTGCGCTGGCTGCTGCTGGGCTGGCGCGACTTCCTGCGCTGCCCGGCGATCGGCCTGTTCTACGGCGGCTGTTTCATGGTCATGGGCTGGACGCTGCTGAAGGTCTACGAACAGGCGCCGGCCTACACGCTGGCCTTGTCGGCAGGTTTCCTGCTGATGGGGCCCTTCCTCTGCCTGGGGCTGTACCGCGCCAGCCAGCGGCTGGAAAACGGCCAGAGCCCCGACTTCGGCGACTCGCTGCTGGCCTGGGACACACGCACCGCGCAGCTCGGCATCTTCGGCTTCGTGCTGCTGGTGCTGGAGATGCTGTGGGGCCGGGCGACGCTGGTCATCTTCGCCGTCAGCTTCGACGGCATGCCCGACCTGAAGGGTTCGCTGCTGGCCTTGCTGGACCCCGAGAACATCGGTTTCATCGCTGCCTGGGTGGCCGTGGGCGCGCTGTTCGCGGCGCTGATCTTCGCCACCTGCGTCATCTCGATTCCGATGATCCTGCACCGCCAGACCGATGCCATCACGGCCGGCCTGACCAGCTTCCGCCTGGTGCTGGCGCAGCCAGGTGTGATGCTGTGGTGGGCGCTGCTGATCGTGGCCGTTGTCGGCCTGGCCTTGCTGCCCTGGTTCATGGGCCTGCTGCTGGCAGGCCCGGTGGTGGGCCACGCCAGCTGGCATGCCTACCGCGCGGCGGTGGAAGACTGAACGGCGCGGGGGCGCAGTGACGGCTCCCGACACACCCCCCGACAACAGGCCGGGCCTGGCCTTCGACGATCTGCGCCACTACGCCTGGCTGCGGCTGCCGGTGTGGGTGTTCGACGCCGAGCGGCTGCGTGTGGCCTGGGCCAACGACGCGGCGCTGGAGCTGTGGCGCAGCCCCTCGCTGGACGAACTGCTGGCGCGCGACATGAGCGACATCTCGCCGCAGGCGCGCAGCCGGCTCGCGGCATCGATGGCCCAGCATGCGCAGGGGCTGACCGTGCACGAGCTGTGGACGCTGTACCCGCATGGCGAACCGCGCAGCGTGCAGCTGGGCTCGCGTGCGATCACGCTGCCCGACGGCCGCAGCGGCATGTTGTGCGCTGCCGAAGCACCCGGCGCGCAGTTTGCCGAGGCCGCACTCGCGGCGCGCGACGCCGCCGAAGCCGCGAACCGCGCGAAGAGCGAGTTCCTGGCCAACATCAGCCACGAGATCCGCACGCCGATGAACGGTGTGCTCGGCCTCACCGAGCTGGTGCTGAACACCCAGCTCGAACCGCGCCAGCGCGAGTTCCTGCAGCTGGCCCATGGCTCGGCGCGTTCGCTGATGGTCATCATCAACGACTTGCTGGACCTGGCGCGCATCGAGGCGCGCAAGCTGCGGCTGGAACTGGCGCCGCTGGCACTGCGTGCACTGCTGGACGATGCACTCGCGGTGCCGGCCACCGAAGCGCACAACAAGGGGCTGCTGCTGGCCTGGCAGGTGGCGCCCGGGCTGGTGGATGCCCGCCTGGGCGACGCGCAGCGCCTGCGCCAGGTGCTGCTGAACCTGGTGGGCAACGCGGTGAAGTTCACGGCCCAGGGGCGTGTCGAGGTCGAGGTGCACGCTGGCACCGCGCCGGGGCTGCTGGACTTCAGCGTCACCGACACCGGCATCGGCATGACGGCCGACGAACTGGCCCGTGTCTTCGAGCCCTTCACGCAGGCCGACACCAGCATCACACGCCGCTTCGGCGGCACCGGCCTGGGCCTCAGCATCGCGCAGCGCCTGGTGGCGCTGATGGGCGGCGAACTGCAGGCACACAGCGAGGCGGGCAGCGGCAGCCGCTTCCGCTTCACGCTGCCGCTGGAGGCCATCGACAGCTGACGAACAGGCAGTCATCCATCCCTTGGCGGCGCGTCCAGTGCCTGGCGGCCCAGGGTGCCGGCATCGCCGAAGAACCGGCAGCGGCCACCCGGGCGCCGGCGGGGTGAGCCGCCCAGCTGCCCTGCGGCTTCAGGTCTTCAAGGCATGAGCACGCTGCAGCCCGTGGTCTTGCGCGCTTCCAGGTCGCGGTGCGCCTGGGCCACGTCGGCCAGCGCATAACGCTGGTCGATGCGGATCTTCACCGCGCCGCTGCGCACCACGGCAAACAGCTCGTCGGCCATGGCCTGGGCCGCCTCGCGGGTGGCGATGTGGGTGAACAGCGTCTGCCGCGTGATGTACAGCGAGCCCTTGGCCGCCAGCACGCCCGGCGCAAACGGCGCCACCGGGCCCGAGGCGTTGCCGAAGCAGGCCATCAGGCCGAAGGGCCGCAGGCAGTCCAGGCCACGTTCGAAGGTGTCCTTGCCGATCGAGTCGTAGACCACCTTCACGCCCTTGCCGCCGGTGATGTCCTTCACCCGCGCGACGAAGTCTTCCTTCGTGTAGTCGATGGCATGGGCAGCGCCGTGTTCCAGCGCCAGCCGGCACTTGGCCTCGCCGCCGGCGGTGCCGATCAGCTGCAGCCCCAGCGCCTTGGCCCATTGGCAGGCGATGAGCCCGACACCGCCGGCTGCGGCGTGGAAGAGCACGAAGTCGCCGGGCTGCAGGCCTTCGGCCGGCAGCGTGCGGCGCAGCAGGTACTGCGCCGTCAGGCCCTTCAGCATCATCGCCGCGCCGGTGTCGAAGGCGATGTCGTCGGGCAGCCTGCAGACGGTCTTGGCCGGCATCACCCGCACCTCGCTGTAGCTGCCGGGCGGGTTGCTGGCATAGGCGGCGCGGTCGCCGACCTGCAGGTGCGTGACGCCGGGGCCGACCGCTTCGACGACACCGGCAGCTTCCATGCCCAGCGTCAGCGGCAGCGGACTCTGGTACAGGCCGGTGCGCTGGTAGACGTCGATGAAGTTCAGGCCGCAGGCATGGTGGCGGATGCGGATTTCGCCGGGGCCGGGCTCGCCGACGGCCACCTCGGCCAGCTGCATGTTCTCGGGGCCGCCGTAGGCGGTGATCTGGATGGCACGTGGCATGTCGCTTGTCTCCTCGTTGACACTGCCCGCGAGGTTACGCGAAGCGGCGTCGGCCTGCTCGGGGCAGAATCGCGGCCTCGATGACGCACCGGTTGACCCTTCGCACCGCCGCCCTGCTGACCGTGCCGCCACTGCTGTGGGCGGGCAACGCGATGGTCGGCCGGCTGCTGGCCGGCAGCGTGCCGCCGCTGCTGCTGAACGCGATGCGCTGGTGGGCCGCGCTGCTGATCCTGCTGCCGCTGGGCTGGCGTGCCCTGGCCACACACGAACGCCGCATGCAGATCCGGCAGCGCTGGCGGCCGCTGGCCGCGCTGGGGCTGCTGGGCGTGGGCGCCTACAACGCGCTGCAGTACCTGGCGCTGCAGACCTCGACGCCGATCAACGTGACGCTGATCGCGTCCAGCACGCCGGTGTGGATGCTGCTGGTCGGCGCCCTCTGCCACGGCGAACACCCGCGGCCGGCGCAGATCGGCGGTGCGCTGCTGTCGCTGGCCGGTGTGCTGCTGGTGCTGCTGCGTGGCGAGCCCTCGCAGCTGGCCTCGCTGCGCCTGGTGGCCGGTGACCTGTGGATGCTGCTGGCCGCGCTCTCGTGGGCCCTCTACAGCTGGCAGCTCGCACGCCCGGCGCCAGCGCTGGCCGGTGAACAACGGCCGGACTGGAACTGGGCCGAGTTCATCCTCGTGCAGGCCGTGTTCGGGCTGTTCTGGGCCAGCGCCGCAGCCGGTGCTGAAGCGGTGCTGGCAGCACCGTCCCACTGGCGCTGGACACCGACGCTGGTGGCCGCCCTGGTGTTTGTCGCCGTGGGCCCGTCGGTGCTGGCCTACCGCTGCTGGGGCCTGGGTGTTGCCGCGGTGGGGCCGGCCATGGCCGGCTTCTTCTCGAACCTGACGCCGTTGTTTGCAGCGCTGCTGTCGGCGGCCTTGCTGGGCCAGCCGCCGCAGCCCTACCACGGCCTGGCGTTTGTGCTGATCGTCGCCGGGATCTGGGTCTCGAACCGGCGCTGAACAAGCGCACGCTGCGCCGTCAGCCGGCGCGGCGTCGAACGCGGCGCTGTAGACACCCGGGCGGGCCGCCGTGACGAACATGCCCAGCGTCAGCGTGTGCGCGCCGGTGCTCAGGCCGGACAGCAAGGCCGTCACCTGCTCGCAGGCGGTGGCCGAAACGTCCTGGGCCACGAGGTTGTCGTCGACCAGCACCTGGTAGCTCAGGCCGCAGCCGTTGCAGTCGCTGTTCAGCGCCCACAGGTCCAGCGTGAAGTCGCCGCCGCTGAGCAGCGTGAACTCGCGCGAGGCATAGACATAGCGGTTGTTCGTGACGGCAGCGTCGAGCGGATGGTCCATGCCGACCTGCAGTGCATTCGCGCCGCCGCGGACCACGTCGTTGCGCAACTCGGTCCGCAGCTGGCGCCTGAAGTTGTGACACATTCACCGGGGCGCACTTTCGAGAACCCAGATGACACGACAAGTCCTGATCACCGGCGGCACCAGCGGCATCGGTGCCGGCATCGCCGCCGCCTTCGCAGCGCTGGGCGACCAGGTGCTGGTC
>JBASTF010000489.1:0-20764 GCA_049274755.1 Rubrivivax sp.
TCAGCACGGGCACCAGCGTCACCGACAGCAGAGCCGCACCGGCCATCGAGAACGTCTTGGTGTAGGCCAGCGGCGCGAAGAGCCGCCCTTCCTGCGACTCGAGCGTGAAGACCGGCAGGAACGACACCGTGATGATCAGCAGCGAGAAGAACAGCGCCGGTCCCACCTCCTTGCAGGCGTCGAGCATGGCATCCGCGCGCTGCCTGACCGTGTGGACGGCCGGCAGCCGCTCGAGGTGCTTGTGCGCGTTCTCGATCATCACGATCGCCGCGTCGACCATCGCGCCGATGGCGATCGCGATGCCACCCAGGCTCATGAGGTTGGAGTTCATGCCCAACAACTTCATCGCGATGAACGAGATGAGCACACCCACCGGCAGCATGAGGATGGCAACCAGCGCCGAGCGCACGTGCATCAGGAACACGACGCAGACCACGGCAACGATCAGGCTCTCCTCGATCAGCGTGCGCTTGAGCGTGTCGATGGCCCGGTGGATCAGGTCCGAGCGGTCGTAGACGGCATGGATCGACACACCGTCAGGCAGCCCCGCGGAGATCTCGGCCACCTTTGTCTTGAGGTTGTGGATCACCTCCAGCGCGTTCTGCCCGAAGCGTGACATCGCGATGCCGGAGACGACCTCGCCTTCGCCGTTCAGCTCCGACAGGCCGCGCCGCTCGTCGGGTGCCATCTCGACGCGTGCGACGTCCCGGATCAGCACCGGCGTGCCGCCCTCGCTCTTGAGCACCAGGGTTTCGATGTCGTTCTTGCCGCGCAGATAGCCCTTGCCGCGGACCATGAACTCGGTCTCGGCCATCTCGACCACGCGGCCGCCCACGTCGCGGTTGGAGTCGCGGATGACCTGAGACACCTTCATCAGCGGAATGCCGTAGCTGCGCAGCTTGAGCGGATCGACCGTGACCTGGTAGGTCTGCACGAAGCCGCCCAGCGAAGCGACCTCGGCCACACCGGGCGCCTTGGTGAGCTGGTAGCGCACATACCAGTCCTGGATGGTGCGCAGTTCCGCGAGCGTGCGGTCCTTGGCCAGCAGCGCGTACTGGTACACCCAGCCGACGCCGGTGGCATCAGGCCCGAGCGAAGGCGACACGCCCTTGGGCAGTCGCCCGGACGCAAAGTTCAGGTACTCCAGCACCCGGCTGCGCGCCCAGTAGATGTCGGTCCCGTCTTCGAAGATGACGTAGACGAACGAGGCCCCGAAGAACGAGAAGCCGCGCACCACCTTCGACTTCGGCACCGCCAGCATTGCGGTGGTCAGCGGGTAGGTCACCTGGTCCTCGACCACCTGGGGTGCCTGGCCCGGGTACTCGGTGTAGACGATGACCTGCACGTCGGACAGGTCGGGCAAGGCGTCCAGCGGCGTCTTCAGAACGGCCAGGATGCCACCGATGATGATGAACAGTGTTGCGAGCAGGACCAGGAAGGGATTCCTTCCGGACCACTGGATGATCTTGGACAGCATGGCGCCCCCTGCTCAGTGGCCGGAGTGGGTGGATTTGCCCGCATTTGCCGCCGGTGCGGCCGGCTTGGCCTGCGGCGCTACGTTGGGGACTGCTCCGGTCGGGGCGATGGACGTCACGACGAAGTCACCCGGCTGCCGTTCGACGAACTCGAATCGCACGGCCTGACCCGGCTTGAGGCCACTCAGCAGCGACGCGTTGGCGGCCTTGAACTCCATCGTCATGGCCGGCCACTTCAGCGTGGCGACCGGACCGTGGTTGAGGCTCAGCGTGCCGTTCTTTGCGTCGACGCTGTCGACCGTGCCTTCGGCCTTGTGGCCGACCGCCGCCGGCGGCACCGACTTTGCCGGCGTCTCCGGCGCCGCTGGTGCAGCGCCCCCGCCCGCCGGGCTGCCGTGCCCCGCGTGTCCCCCGAGGCTTCCCACCGCGGCCTTGAGGTTGCTCTCGGCATCGATCAGGAAGTTCGCGGCCACGACGACCGGCTCACCGTCACGCACGCCCTTCAGCACCTCGACGTAGTTCTCCGCCCGCGCGCCGAGTTCGACCTCGCGCGGCTCGAAGCGCCCTTCGCCCACCTGGACGAGGACGATCCGACGGGTGCCGGAGTCGATCACGGCGGAGTCTGGAACGGCCAGCACCGCCGACTTGCCACCGACACCGAGTTCCACCTGGGCAAACATCGCCGGCTTGAGACGTTGCCCGGGGTTGGCCAGTTCGACACGCACCGGGATGCTGCGCGTCTCGGCCTTCAGGGTTGGGTAGACGTAGGTGACGCGTCCCTCGAAACCCTCGGTCGGATACGCCGTGGTCGTCACGCGCGCCTTCGCACCCGTCTTGACCAGAGCGATGTCCTGCTCGGCCACGTCGGCGATCACCCACACGGCCGACAGGTCGGTCACCTGGTACAGCAGTTCGCCCGGCATGAAGCGCATGCCCTGCAGAGCCTTCTTCTCGGAAACGATGCCAGACACCGGCGACGGGAACGAGATCGTCCGCTGCGGCTGGCCGGACTTCATCAAGGCCGCCACCTGCGGCGCCGACAGATCCCAGTTGCGCAGGCGCGCGAGGCTCGAATCGGCCAGCTGGCGCATGCCCACCTGCGCCTCCGTGCCGGCCTCTTTCATCGCCTCGAGCCCTTGCATGGCGATCGCGTACTCACGCTGCGCCGATACCAGTTCGGGGCTGTACACCTCGAACAGCGGCTGGCCCTTGGCCACCGGTTGGCCGGTCGCACTGACGTGCAGCCGCTCGACGTAGCCTTCGAACTTCGCGGTCACCGCAAAGGTCCGGCGCTCATCCGGCTCGATGCGGCCTGCCGCCCGGATCGTCTTGCCGAGCAAGCGCATGCCTGCCGGCTCGGTGCGCACACCCAGCTTCTGGATCTTCTCGGTACTGATGCGGACCTGGCCCGCAGCCCCGGGCCCGGCGTTGGGCGTTGCCTCGTCCTCGCCCTCGTAGACCGGGATGTAGTCCATGCCCATCGGGTCCTTCTTCGGCACTGGCGAGGTGTCGGCCAGCCCCATGGGATTGCGGTAGTACAGCAGCTTGCGCGGCTTCGGTGCTGCGGCGGAAGGCGCGTCCTGGCTTGCCTTGGCGGACGAGTGCGCGGCGCTGCGCGACTGCGAGCCCAGCCAGTAGCTGCCAGCGCCGACGGCGCCGATCAGGGCGATCATGAGGACGGTCGTGGCGGTCTTCACAGTTCTTCTCCCACAATGCGTTCGATCTCGGCCAGGCGCATCTGCGCCTCGACCTGCGTCTTCAGGATCTCCTGACGGGCCTTGCGAATCTGGCGCTGCGCCTCGAGCAACATCGCGAACTCGGCCTTGCCGTTCTCGTAGGCAGCCAGCGCCGACTGAAGGCCGAGTTCCGACTGCGGCAGCAGCTGGGTCTTCAGCAGAGTCTCGTTGCGCCGTGCGGCCTCGAGCCCGGCCAGGTTCACCGCCAGGTCGCCGACCAGCTGCTGCTGCAGCGCGTCGGCTCTCGACCGCGACGCGGCGACCATCGCCTCCGCTTCCCGCTCCTGACCACGGCGGGCTTCCTGCTGCAGCGGGATGTTCATCTCGAACATCACGCCCCAGGTGGTAATGCGCGAGCCCATCTGCGAAGGGGACAGACCGACGGTGAGATCGGGATAGCGATTGCGCTGCGTGAGGTCACGACTCTTCTGTGCGATGGACACCCGGGCCAGCTCTGCCTGGAGCTGCGGATTGCCCGACCGCGCCCGCTCTGCCAACGACGATGCATCGGCGGTGTTCAGCGTCGGCACCGCGCGCAGTTCCAGGGGGTCGGCGAGCGGTGCGCCGCTTTCGCGAGCCAGCAGAGCGTTCAGCCGGGCGCGAATCTGGCGCTTCTCGCTGTCGATCATGATCAACTCCGAGCGCATCGCCGTCTGCTCCAACTGCGCACGGATCGCGTCGGCCTGGGCGGCCAGTCCGCCTGCATAGCGCGCCTGGGCAACCTGCTCGAGCCGGGTCATCAGTCCGAGCACCTCCGTGGTCAGCCGCTCGTTGCCAGCGGCACGGTAGTACTCCGCGTGAGCCGCCTTGATTCGAGCTGCCAGCTCGGCCCAGCTCGCATTCGTGCGGGCTTCGGCCTGCCGCGCATCCGCGGCGGCGGCGTCCCGCTTGAGCTCCCGCTTGCCCCACAGCGGCAGCGACTGCATCAAGGTGTACTTGGTCTCGCCGACCTTCCACGGCAGCAGGCTGGGCGAAGCGTCATTGCCGTAGTTGTTGATGTTCATGAGCTCCACGCGCAGCACCGGATCGGGAAGCGCCCCCGCCGGCCCCACACGCTGCGCCGCGGCTTCGGCTTCCTCGCGCATGGCCCGGAGCTCAGGGCTCTGGGCTCGGGCGTAGGCCAGCAGTCCCGGGAGGTCGCGCCCCAACGGCGCGTCTTGAGCGACTGCGGGAACAGGCCCGGCAGCGCAGAGAACCAGCCCCATCAGCAGCGAGCCGGCCCAGCGCGGCATGTCTGGCCATGCGGTACTCGCTTGACCCCATACGGTTGTCATTTCGTCTTCTCCTTGCGTGCCGCTCGGAGCGCCGGACACATGGGCGATCCGGGGTCCGAACACGGCGGCGATACAGTCAGTCTTCCGTGGCGCCGTCCTCGAGGACGGCCGACGAAAGAACGCGAGATGCACGCAAGCTGCGCGGCCAAAACAGGCCGGCTGCGTGCTCGTGACCGCTATAGCGCCAGGCGCAAGAAGGCGATCGGAATCGGCAGGGGCCTTGCGCCTTCCCGGCGCGGCGCCTGCACATCTGCCGACACGTCAATGGACGCCGGCACCGTCAGAGCCGCCATCGGGGGCGGCAGGACATGGAACTGGTAGTTGTCGAGAGCGGACTTCTGCGGCGGGATCGTCACACCGGCCCGCTCGCAGAAACTCTCGCAGTTCGATTTCGGCGACGAGTCATCCTGACCGTGCTGTGACTGATCCGGCGCTGCGACCGAGTGATGCTCGCACCCCGCAGGAGCCACCTCAATGTCGGCGGCCTGTGCTTCGACGACTCCCTGGAACGTGTCCCCGCCCCCGGAGAATTGCTGGGCGGCCAAGCATGCGTTGGCAACGCCCAAGCCGAGACCGAATAGCCACACACACAGGACCCGGAGGGCCCAGCGGCGAAGCTGTCGATGGCTGCGAAACATGAGCGGTTGATTCAAGAATTCAAACAAGTATGCACCTTCCGGGCCACGGCCCGTTTGAGGATCGTCAAGGGCGCCGACCGGGCTGACGATCACGCACATGCAGGGTCCCCGGCGTCCATCGACCCGGCCATCAGGCGTACTGCGCAAGACTTCATTCAGTCGGATTGGACAGCGCTGGCGTCAACTGCCACCTCGGAAACCGTCTCGTAGATGTAGTCCGACTCCGCGAGCCCCCCGACGGCACGCTGGTATCGCCGGAAAGCATCGAGTTCTCTCTTCGTGATCCTCACCGTTCGCTCAACGGTCTGTTCGCCAAGGGCTTGGGCTCTGGCGGCCGCGGCGCGCGCGCTTTCGCCGCGGTAGACAAGGTAGCGCGCATAGGGCCCGAGCACGAGTTGCTTCTCGATCCGAACATCGGATGTCGACTCGGACGGATGGCACTGATCTGCTTGCCCCGAAACCACGCATCGGTAGGTCGCCAGAGGCGAATCCTTGGCATTGCCCTGTAACGGGAACAGTCCGAGGCCGGCAATCGTTGCCGCAAGAATCGGGTTCTTCAGCGCGAGCGCTGCGCGACTTATGTACGTGTTCATCGAGGCTCCTTACGGCGTTCAATGGCGTGCGCAACGGCACGCACGAGGAACACTCTAAGAAGCCATCACCAACCGCAGACCGACGCCGCGATGACACACTCGTCATCGCACGCCAGCCACAGAAGCACGATCGCCTCGCCACCTTCCGACGGTTCAACCCGATGCCATCCGGGCGGTTGCGCGAACTCGGCGACCTCTTGGGGCCTCCGCGAAGGCGGCGAAAAGATCGAACTGAACCTACAAGCTGTCGTGCACGGCTGCGGCGGCTACCGCTGCCTGGCCGATGGCAACGTCAATCTGGCACGATCCTCCCGCCACGTCGCCCGCGGCGTACACATTGTCTGCACTCGTGAGTCCGGTCGGGCCGATCGCGATTGCGCCATGCACGTCGAGCCGAACAGCCAGTTGATTCGCCAGGTACGTTCGCGGCTGCGCGTCGAATGCTGCAAGCAGCAAGTCGAACTCATGGACCCGACCATCGTCGCATGTCACGAGGATGCCCTTGTTGTGAGTCAACGCGACATGGCGTGCGACGCCGGGCACACGCTCGAGTCCGGCATGGCATGACGAGTAGTCAGCCTTCCCAGCCGCGCTGTCGATGTCGATGAACCTCGCCTCCGCACACACCTTCCGCAGATCGGCTATGCCAGGCACGTCGAGGAGCGATTCGCCCAGCACACCGACTCGCTTCCCGAAGAGATCGTCGACTCCATGCTGCCACGCACAGCGCCGCAGCAGGTTCGCCGACGCCACGTCGTCGATCCCAGGCAATCCGATCGGCGGATCCGTGGCCCCGGCACACAAGATGACGTTGCGCGCCAGGAGCGTTCCATGCCTCAGCCGGAGCAAGAGCCTGCCGTCCGAGCAACGTCGTATTCCTTCGACCGAATCGTAGGTGACGTGCCCGCCCGCTGCGCGCAAGTGTTGCCGCATCCGCTCGAGCAGATGTCCACCGACCACGCCATCGGGATATCCGGCAACGTTGAGGGCACGCGCGATGCGCTGCGCCCGGCTGGCACCTGCGTCGACCAAGCGCACGCCGCGCCCATGCCGTCGGAGATGAATTGCTGCAGCCAGCCCGGCGGGCCCGCCGCCAATCACGACGCAGTCGAACGTATCGCCGCCGACGACTGCAGCGCTGAGAATGTCGGCAGCATCAATCATGTCCGCTGCCGGCTGCGTCAAAACAGTACCCGCAGCCCCGCGCGCCACTGCGTCGCGGTGGCCTCCCCGCCGGACTGCGCCCGTGGATAGAACGTGCGCGACAAGCCCAGGTAGGGTGCGACTCGCCGGTTGAACTCGTAACGCGCCTGCACGCCGACATCGGCCTGATAGGCGCCGCGACGAACCGTCGCGTCGATGTCGGAGGCCGACCACTCGACGCCGAGCGATGGCGTGACGATGAAGCGGTTGGTGATCAGAAACTCGTTCTCGAAGCGCGTGCGGGCGAAGACCTTGCCGTCGTCGCGCACGAACAGCTTCAGGTCGACATCGAAGGCATAGGGTGCGAGCCCGCGCACGCCGAGCGCCAGGTAGTTGCGCCGGTCGGGCCGCTCATCGCGGCGCAGGCCGATCTGCGCGTCCCAGAACGGCGCGATGTAGCGGCCGTAGAGCAACTGCAGTTCGGCCGCCTCAATGCGCCCGCCGCGCCGTTCGGTATCGAGCTGATACCACAGGCGGTTGAAGTCGCCGCCGACCCAGCCGTCAACGGCCAGCGACTGCGCCGAGCCGGATTGCCCGCGCACCTTGCCGGCGCCGGCTTCGACCAGTGTGTAGGAGTAGATCGACTCGTCCTCCATCGCCTGCGCCCCCAGGGCAACGGCGGCCAGCAGCGCGCCGGCCGCGCGGCGCAACGCCGCACTCATGTTCGTCCGCATCGGCGTGATCCTCAGGCCACCTTGACCAGGCGCATCATCCCGGTGGCGGCGTGGTAGAAAAGGTGGCAGTGGAAGGCCCACATACCTTCGTCCTCGAAGGTGGCGTCAAGCTCGACAGTCTGCGCCGGCGGCACGATGATGGTGTGCTTGCGCGGCGCGTATACGCCGTTGCCGTTGACGAGTTCCATGAACACGCCGTGCAGGTGCATCGGATGCTCCATCATGGTTTCGTTGACGAACTTGATGCGCACGCGCTGGCCCAGCCCCATCTCGAGCGGTTCGGCCTGGGACATCTTTTTGTCGTTGATGCTCCAGAAGTAGCGCGCCATGTCGCCGGTCAGGCGTACCAGCACCTCCTTCTCCGGGGCGCGGTCGTCGGCATTGCGGGTGGCCGCGCGTAGATGCGCGTACTTCAGCCGGCGCACGCCGTCGCCGTCGGGTGCGATCTGCGGGGCGGCGGCGCTCATGCCCGGCATGTCGCTCATGCCGGGCATGCCGGCATGTGGGTCCGCCGGCTTGGCCGGCGCGGCCATGACCATCCCGGCATGCGGGTCGGCTGGTTTCGCTGGCGCGGGCATCGCCATGCCGGCATGGCCTGCGGCTGCGGGCGCCTGGCCCATGTCCATGCCCGCCATGCCGCCGCTCATGTCCATGCCAGCCATGCCCATGTCGGCCATCGTGCGCACGGGCTTGGGCCCGATCTCGGGCACGGGCGCGCTCATGCCGACTTCCGGGGCGAGCGTGCCGCGCGCGTAGCCGATGCGCGCGATGGTCGGCACGAAGATCGTGTAGGCCCTGGCTTCCTTGGGCTGCACGATCACGTCGTAGGTTTCACCGTTGCCGATGCGGAACTCGTCCACCTCGACCGGATTGACGTTCTGACCGTCGGCCTGGACCACCGTCATCGGCAGGCCGGGGATGCGAACGTCGTACAGGTTCATCGGCGAGGCGTTGATGAACCGCAGCCGCACGCGCTCGCCCGGCTTGAACAGCCCGGTCCAGTTCTCGCCGGGTCGTTTACCCTGCAGGAGGAACGACCATTCGTCGCCGCCGTCGCTGTAGTCGGTGGGATCCATGCGCATCTTGGCCCACTCCATGCGCTCGGCCCACAGTGCTTCGCGAGCCTTGGCATCGGGTGCGCTGCGCAACTGGGCGAAGAACTGTGGCGCTGTCACGCGCCGGTAGTTGTAGTAGCCATCCACTTTCTTGAGGTTGGCCAGCACCTGAGCGGGCGGGGTGTCGATCCAGTCGGAGATGACGACCACGTAGTCGCGGTCGTACTGGAAGGGGTCGGGCTTGGCCGGCTCGATGATCAGCGGCGCGAAGTAGCCCGCCGCCTCCTGAAGCGCGGCATGGCTGTGGTACCAGTAGGTGCCGGACTGCCTGAGCTTGAAACGGTAAGTGAAGATCTCGCCCGGGCGGATGCCGGGGTAGGTGACGCCGGGCACACCGTCCTGGTCGTTGGGCACGAGCAGGCCGTGCCAGTGGATGCCGGTGATCTCGCGCAGCTTGTTGGTGACGCGGATCACCACCTCGTCGCCCTCCCGGAAGCGCAGCACCGGGCCTGGCATCGTGCCGTTGATGGTGATGCCCTGCGCGGGCTTGCCGGTAACGTTAAGTGGGGTCTCGGCCACGGTCAGGTCGTAGGCGCGCGACACCGGCGTGTCGCGCAGGTCGACCGCCCTCACCTGCGCCCAGGCGCGCGGCAGTGCTGCCAGCGCGCCCAAACCGGCCAGGGTCTGCAGAGTTCGGCGCTTGGACGGATCCATCGGGGACAGCCTCATTGCCCGGGGTTACTTCACGGCTTCGATCGCCGTGACGACGATCGCGCCATCGGCCTTCTCGGCGGTGAACGTCACCTTGTCGCCGGCCTTGACCTTGTCCAGCAGCGCCGCATCCTTGACCTGGAAGATCATGGTCATGCCGGGCATGTCCAGGTTCTTGATGTCGCCGTGCTTCAGGGTGATCTTCTTGGCCTCCTTGTCGATCTTGCGCACTTCGCCTTCGGTCATCGAAGCGGGCATGCCGTCCATCTTCATGCCGGGCATGTTCATGCCGCCCATCTTGCTGTGATCCATCGCCTGGGCGTGCGCGCTGATCGCAAACGGCGCCGCGGCCGCAAAGGCCAGGGAGAGGAGGAGGGGCTTGAAGGTCTTCATATCGAATGCTCCTTGAGGGGGTGAATCGGATTCTGCCAAGAGGCACGTGGCGACAACAAGTGCCGAGCGCCTCGGACATGTCGTGACAAACGTCACTCAGTGCTTGTGGCCGCCGTGGCCGTCATTCTTGGAAGCGTCGGCCTCCTGCGCAACATTGACGAGGCCTTTCATGCCGGCGTCGTAGTGGCCCGGCTGCAGGCAGGCGAAGTCCACCTTGCCGACCTTGGTAAAGCGCCACACGATCTCGCCGGTCTTGCCGGGCGCCACGCTGACCATGTTGTCGTCAGCGTGCTCCATGCCCGGCATCTTCAGCATCATCGCGTAGTGCTCCTTCAGCTCCTCGGGCGTGCCGAGCACCAGTTCGTGCTTCACGGCGCCGGAGTTCTTCACAACGATGCGCACCGTCTCCCCCTGCTTGACCGAGATCTCGCTGGGTGTGAAGCGCATGTTGTCGGTCATGTCGACGTTGACGGTGCGGGTGGCCTGCGCGGCCTTGCCGGGTTCGCCAACAGGATTGCTGCCGTGGCCGGGGCCGGCGATCACTGCGGATGCGGCGAGCACGAGCGCCGACACGAAGCCGGCCTTGCCAAGTTTGTTCATGGGTGCTTCTCGATGGAGCTTTGTGGGTGGCCCGTTTCGCCGGGATTCAGTTCCGATGCCCGTCGTTGAGGAGCCCGTCCAGCCGCGCGACCTCGTTACCGACTGCCGGTACCTTGCGTCCGTCGGCCAGTTCGAGAACCTCGCCTTGCTTGAGGTAGGCCGCGCGGCCGTAGCGATCCTCCTTCGCCATCTTCCCGTCCTTGAAGACGTACAGCGTGGAACCGTCTTTCAGCGCCAGCGCCTGCTGCGTGGCCTGCGGCAGAGCATCGCGCGCAAGAGCCGGCGCGGTTGCCGTGGCGGCCGCCAGCGCGATGGTCAGGGTGAACAGAGTCGCCTTCATGATCGAACCTTTCGTGATGCAGCGAGGGAGTCGCTCCCTCAACGTCATGCCACTTGGCATGGCCTGCACTCTAGGGAACCGCATCCGACGCACGGCCGACAACCACATTACAGGCTCGTAAGCTTGTCTCTCGCAGACTCCGGCCACGGATCGGCGGCGCAGTTCTGCCAGCGGAGGCCTCGCGCCGCAGCTGTGGCCCAGTTCGCCAGCGGCGGCGCCACCGAACTGCCAGTTTCTTCAAGCCTGCAGGCGCACGGCGATGCAAGCTGGGAACGCCAACAGTATTCAGCCCCGAGCAACCAATGCCGTTCTCTCCCTCCGATGCGTGGCTTCAGGGCCTGGGCGCCGCCTTCGTTCAGCTGGCCGCCGGCGAGTTTGCCGCAGCCGTCCGTGGAACCCATACCTCGCCGGTTCGAGCGCTCGGCAAGTGGCTGGTCGACACGCTGCCAACACCGCTGATCGACGTCGCAATTGCATTGCTTCGGCGCGGCGACAAGCCCGCGATCGCCATCGCACTGACCTTGTTCAGTCTCGGAGTTCCGGCGATGGCCGCGACCGCGGGCACGGCCACTCTCGTGGCGGCGTTGCTGTTGTCTGGGTTGCTCGGGCTGTATGCGCTGTGGCGCCGCACCGAGCTTTCGCGCACCACGGCCGCCCCCCTGGGTTTGGTCGCGACAGCGGCAGGGATACTGGGTGTCTTCTTCGGCGCGGAAGCTTCCTTCGCCATCGGCTTCGCCGCGGCGGGACTGGCGTTGGTGATTCGTCGTGTCCGACAACGCCGGCGCGCAGAGCCCGTACGTCTGCCACGGCCGCAAGCCCCCCTGGGTTCGCCCCCTGGCTCTGCCTCCCTGGAGATTCCAGGACTGTCCGAGTTGATCACCCCTGTCGACCGATTCTTCGTCACCGACGTGACGTTTCCTGCTCCGAGCGTCGTGTTGCGACATTGGCGCCTCGTGGTGCGAGGCATGGTCGAGCACCCGCTCAGTCTCACCCTCGACGAGCTGCTGTCGCTTCCATCGCGAGAGATCGACGCGGTTCTGATGTGTGTGCACAACCCCGTTGGCGGCCCTTTCGTAGGGAATGCGCGCTGGCAAGGCGTACTGCTGCGCGACCTGCTCGTGCGCGCCGGAGCGGCCACGGAAGCGGACCATGTCCGGCTTCACTCGGTGGACGGGTTCTCTGCCGGCATCAGCTTGTCGTTGCTCGAGGACGGCTTCGAGCCCATGCTGGTCTACGCCATGAACAGCACACCACTCACACGCGCGCACGGTGCTCCAGTTCGAGTCCTTGTGCCTGGCATCCACGGCTATGACGCGAACATCAAGTGGCTGGCGTCCGTGGAGGTCATGCGGTTCAGCGAAGCCATCGACTACGCGGAGCGCAAGGGCTGGCCAAGACGGCCATCCCGCATGGCGCCGAACTCGAGGATCGACGTTCCAAACCACTCAGCGCTGCTGGCACCCGGCCGCCAGATCGTCGCCGGTGTGGCGTGGAGTCCTCCGCACGGCGTCGCGAAGGTCGAACTGCGCATCGACGGCGGCCCGTGGCAAGTCTGCGCGCTGGCCACGGCCCTCGGCCCGAGTGCTTGGGTTCAGTGGCAAGCGCCCTGGGATGCAACGCCCGGCCGCCACACCTTGGAGACCCGCACCTGGGGACGAGAAGGCGTTCAGGCCGAACTCGCTGCCGCACCCTACCCCGACGGGGCCCGCGGCTACCACCGCATTGCGGTTGACGTGCAATCGACGCGCACCCCGCAGAGGCGCCAGGTCTGTTGGTGGCTCGCATCGGATGCACGCGCGCGAGGGCTCCTGGCCTGGCGAGGAATCACTGCGTGGCGCAGGCACCGGCCCCACAGGGGGTAGACGGTTTGGCGCCTCGTGTCTGGTGAAGCCCGCAACGACAAAGGGAGGGGCGCGTATGTCCGTTTCGGCTGTGCTCGGCGAACGCCGCATCGTTCAAGTTCCAGAGGGTCCGATCGAGTATCGGGTCACGGGCACGGGTCCGACCATCGTGTTCCTGCACGGCATCATCGCCAACGGCGACGTGTGGCGTGGTGTGGTCGAGGATCTGGCAAGGGATCACTGCTGCATCACACCCGACTGGCCGCTGGGAGCGCATGCCCTCAAGATGCGGGACGGCACCGACTTTTCGCTTCCGGGAGTTGCCCAGATGGTCGACCGCTTCCTTGCGGCTGCGAATCTCGACAGCGTCGTGCTCGTCGCCAATGACACGGGGGGTGCAGTGGCACAACATGTGGTTGCCGACCATGCCCAGCGGATTGCTGCGCTCGTATTGACTCCATGCGACGCCTTCGACAACTTCGTCCCGCTGCCGATTCGGCACCTGCGCCTGTTGGGGAGAACGTCATGGGGACTGTGGGTCTTGGCGCAAACCTTGCGCTGGCGTTGGGTACAACGACTGCCCATCGCCTTTGGTCTGCTGACTGAGAGGGCGATCCCGGACGACATCATGAGGTCCTACACCGCCCCGCTGCGCGACCGCCCAGGCACACGAAGCGATTTCGCGGCCTTGGTCCGCGCCATCGATCCGATGTACACGGTCGAGGTTGCCACGCGCCTTCCGGGGTTCCCCAAGCCGGTGCTGCTTGCGTGGGCGCGAGAGCGTCGCCGATTCTTCCCGCTCGAGCACGCCCACCGCCTGGCTGGCTTGTTCCCGGATGCGACCGTCGAAGTGATCGACGATTCAGGCCCGTTCGTGACCGAAGACCAGCCGGCCGCCGTCGCACGAGCGATCCGGCACTTCGTGACGACTCGCGTCGAGCCCCACGACATGCCCCGTCAACCCTTGTCGAAACAGACCGAGATCTGATCCCGCCGCCCGATCAGCGAAGACGGTGCGATCCCGAAGTTGTCGCGGAATGAACGCGACAGATGTGCCGAGTCGCTGAAGCCGACCGCGTGAGCAGCTTCGGTCCACGAAGCCCCCTGAAGGACGGATTCGACAGCCCGACGCAGTCTCGTCCACACCACATAGCGCCGCAACGGTACACCCGTCTCCTCGACGAACCGGTGGCTCAGCCAACTCGGCGAGACGTTCAGCTGGTTCGCCAGCGACTGCAGTCGCACGGGTCGATCTATGGCCGACTGCAGGACCTGCAGCGCACGAACAATCCGAGCATCGCGGCCGCGCCCGCTCGCATTGACGCTGCCCAAGCCGAGCCATGCTCTGCAGATGGCGTCCGCTTCGTCGATGGTCCCGCCTTCGGCTGCGAGCGTCGCCAATCCCGCGGCCGCCGGGTGCGGCGGTTGGAAAGGAGCAATGCACTCATCTGTGTGTAGCCGACCCTCAACGCAGGCGTACTCGGCCCCCTCTGACTCCATGAAGAGCATCGCCACCTGAGCGTCCTTGGCATCGAAGGCATGCGGCTGGTCGGGCAGGACGCGAAATCCATTCCACGCTTCCCATTTTCCGTGGGGCTCGATACGCGAACGCAAGCTGCCGCCGAGTCCCCAGCAGATCTGGGCCGCATGATGGCGATGCGATCGGGTACTGGGGCCAGGCCCGATATAGAGCAGGCGGTGGGGCCACAGGTAGAGCCGCACTCGAACGCACTCATCGGCGGCCTCAGCGGGAAGGCGGGTTGACGAGCCCATCGTGTTGTTACGAGACGCTGGCCGCGACAATCAAGTTCATAGAGCCTGCGAAACCTCGAGGATGGGCTTCAATCCCGTTCCGAATCTGCCGATGGCCGCGCGGTGCAAGCGCAGTTCGCCATAGGGCAGGTAGCGAATGCCGAGTTCCGACACGCGCGAGAACGCCGGCCGTCGCAGTTGCTGTGCCACCTGGTCGCGCCGATCGTCGGGTGCGACCAGGAACATCGCGGTATCCGCCCCCAGTGCGCAACCGAGCGCCAGATCGAGCATGCGCACGATGCCGGAGTAGATCGAAGTCGAATGCTCGACCTCGAAGGCAGCGACGACTCGTTCGCCGACGGTGTCCAGCCAGATCACGTCGATCAGGCGCACAGACTCCGCGGCACCGTCGAGTCCGGCGGGCAGACCCTCGAGACAACCATCGCCGAGCCGGCCGTCCAGGTACTCGCGCGAGCGATCGTTCGCCGCAATCCACACCTGAAAGCCCAAACTCAGGCCGAGATCGCGCAGCCAGCCCTGAATCTCCGTATGCGTTGTGTCGCTCTCCCGCTCGAGCGTCCACTGCCGGTGTTGCGCGGCCGTCTCTTCACGCACCCGCGCGAGGTCGCCTTGCCAAGCCTGCGCCGCCAAAGGATCGTTCTCGCGCGGCGGCGCCTCGTAGCGCCCGGAGCCGATGTCGAACAGCAGCCCGGCAGCCGCGCCGAGGTCATTGGACAGGTGCGAGCGATGCTCGGCGTTCAGGCGCATGACCCCTTCTCGCATCGACAGATAGTGGTCCCAACGTCCCAGTTTGAGGTTGCCGCCGGTCAGCGCGTTGTAGCCCCGCACGATCGCCGTGTTGAACGGAACGACAAGGGTCGGGTGGATGAAGTAAAGGAGGTTCGCCACGGCAGGCCCCAACCCCTTGATCTGCCGAGCGTCGAGCCGACGGATCGCATCGATCACCGCTTCGGCCGTGTCGCAGCAGTCGCACGCGTGCAGCAGCCGCCCGAAGGCGCGCTGGTTGTCCTCGTTCTCGTAGATGTCCGGGATGCGCAGCTTGGGCTTCCACAGAAATGCGTGGTCCGCACCCTTGAAGATCTGCCGCTGCTCGGCGATCGACGACACGACGGTCTCCAGCGTCGAGCCCCGATACACGTTGCCGAAGCTTCCACCCTCGATCTCGCGCACGATCTGCCCGATGCCGCGCCGGATCGAGCGGAAGTTCTTCAGGCGCTCTTCCCACAGGAACCAGGTGCGGTACGTTGCATGGGGATCGGCCCGCCAACGGTCGATCAGGGCGTCCCGCTGCGCGGCAGGGGACAACGGCAAGACGGCTTGTTCCATGGCCGGCAAGCTTAGCGCCATCGCGCGTGGCGCCAGCGCGGCCGCGTGCGGCGCGAACGGGGCACGTCGAATGCCTGCAGGGTCTGCCGGTCGATCCTGACGACTTCGTCATCAATCGGTCAGGTTCCGGTCAATCGAAGCCGCGTACCGTGATGTCCTTCCCTGCAGCAAGCCAGGGGAGACTTCGCTGCCAATCCCGGATAGCGCGTACCTTGAAGAAGGAGCATTGACATGAGGACCATCGCAGACTTGCTGGCACTCGCCGGCCTGGCCATCGGTTCGGCGTCGGCGGCAACAACTGGAACGGAAGGCGCGGGCCCTGACGTCCCGTTGGTCGTCGCCAAGCGCCTTGGCACAACCACGCCAGCGACCGTTCCTGCCGAGGTGCGGCTGTCGGGCGTTCCGATGCGTCAAGCGACGGTCGGCTTGGGCACGCAGCGACTGGCTGCAGTGATGCCGGTGGCGTCGGTGGTGAATGTGTCGGGCGTGCCCTTGGCGCGTGCCAAGCAACTTTGACGGCAGGGCGGCCCGTCCGGGTCACGCACCGTCAGGTGGGTGACCTCACGCCGGCCAGCGTCTCGATGATCGGGCAGGCCTGCATGGGGCCGGCCTGCCTGCAGCGATGCAGCAACTCGGACAGCGCCCCGCGCATTCGATGCAGGTCCGCCAGCTTGTCCTCGATCTGGCCCAGACGTGCCTGGGTGACCGACTGGATGGCCCGGCGATTGCGGCCGTCTTCCAGGTCCAGCAGGCTGCGCACCTCGTCCAGCGAAAAGCCCAGCGCTTGCGCACGCTTGATGAACGCGATGCGGTCAATCGCCGCAACCGGGTAGACCCGAAAGCCGCCGTTTGCCGCCGGCACACGCAGCAGTCCGCGCGACTGGTAGTAACGCACCGTCTCCACGCCCACGCCGGCCGCCTTGGCAAGGCGACCGATGGTCAAGGGAGAGGGTGTCTCCAAGGGCGCGGGGCGCGCGACCATACTTCCTTTCACGGCGGCATGGTACGTCCGGATTCCGTAGTTGACCCCAGAGCCGGTTTGACGACGATCAACGTTTCCGATGCAATGTCCGGCGAGACTTCCACTGCGGATTCTGCAAATCTGCGCACGTGCCGACTTGAACATGACCCTGACCGCCAGCCGCCACCACAAGCGCAGCATCGCCCTCACGATGTTGCTCGTGTGGGTCTTCGCGCTGCTGTCGGGAGTGGCGAATGCCTGTCTGACGGAACCGCGCGGCGAACTCCAGCACGCCGACATCCAGGTTTCGCAGGCAGCCCATCCGGCGCCAGCCGCCGTGCAACCCCACGCGGCGGATCAAGCGCAGCACGGCGAGCACCCCGACAAGGCGCCGTGCCAGAAGTCCTGCGACGCGTCGTCGCAGACGCTGCTGAAGCAACTTCCCAAGTTCGACTCGCCTGATCAGATGATCCTGGTTCCTGCGCCTCACAGGCAGGCCAGCGACCTGCACATGGCGCCGGCCGCCCTGGTCCGCGCCGCTCTTGCAGCGGTTCCACCGCCCTCACCCCCTCCGCGGGTGCAGTTCTCCCGGCTCGCGCTGTAGCGCGCGCCCCGGGGTCGCGGCGAAGGACGCTCCAGCGCGTCCCTTGCCGGCAACCCGCCGCGCAGCCCCGACCTGTTGACTCCGTAGCCGACTACGGACCGCACAGTCGGACCGCGAGTCGCGGCATCACTCCCTCAACCGGCCACCGGGCCGACACCCCGTCGACCGATCGTTCTCTCGCTTCCAGGAGGCTTCCATGTTCCGTTTCCGCACCCTCGCCGTTGCCGCAACTCTCGCCGCTGTGTCCGCGGCCTCGTTCGCGCAGGACGATCAGCATAAGGCCCATCACCCCGCCGGGGCAGCTTCCGCAGCGATGCCTGCACCGGCCACGGGCAAACCGGCGGGCATGCCCGACATGGCCATGATGGACAAGCACATGAAGACCATGCAGGCGATGCACGACAAGATGGCCAGCGCAAAGACGCCAGCGGAGCGCGAAGCCTTGATGGCCGAGCACATGAAGCTCATGCAGGAGGGCATGTCGATGATGGGTAGCATGGCGCCTGGTAAGGCGCCAGCCAGCGCTGCCGCGCGCCAGCAGATGATGGAGATGATGATGGACCGCATGCCCATGTCGCCTGCCGCGCCGGCCAAGTGACTTTCGTACGCGCCTGAAAGCCCCGGTCGAACCCTTCGAATCGCTGGGCTGAACCGAGAGCCGCACAGGAGCCCTTCCATGAATCATGACCACGACGAGCCGATCCGCCGCGCGCGCGGATTCTGGCGCAGCCGATATGCCATCGGACTGCTGGTGTTTGCCGCGATCGCCCTGTTCTTCCTGCTGACCGAACACCGCGCGCACACCCTGGGCGCCTTGCCCTACCTGCTGCTGGCTGCGTCACCGTTCCTGCACATCTTCATGCACCGCGGTCACGGCCACGGGCATGGTCACGGTGATGCACACGATGGCAAGCGGCCGTCGGACGACCGCGCTGCCGGTCCGGAAGCGTCCGAAGGACGTTCCCGGAAGACGCGCCACCACCACTGAGGGGATCTCCAGATGAGTCACGACCAACCCGGCTACGGATTGTGGATGCTGGTCATCCTCAATTCGGCCATCTTCCTGATGTTCGCCTTCAGCTTCTTCAAGCCGCAGACCGGACGCGACTGGCGCACCTTCGGGGCCTTCGCCGCCTTCGTGGTTGCGCTGTTCGTCGAGATGTACGGCTTCCCGCTCACGATCTACCTGATGTCGGGCTGGCTGCAGACGAAGTACCCGAACCTGGACCTGATGTCGCACAACAGCGGGCACCTTTGGTCGACGCTGCTGGGCGAGAAAGGCGATCCGCACTTCGGGTTGCTGCACATCGCCAGCTACGTCTTCCTCGGATTGGGCTTCTACCTGCTGTCCGCGGCCTGGAGCGTGCTGTATCACGCCCAGCGCGCCAATCGACTGGCGACGACCGGGCCCTATGCGCGCATCCGCCACCCGCAGTACGTCGCCTTCGTGATGATTCTGCTGGGCTTCCTCCTGCAGTGGCCCACGCTGCTGACGCTGGTGATGTTCCCGATCCTGGTGGCCATGTACGGGCGTCTTGCCGTCACGGAAGAACGCGAGATGCGCGAGCGCTTCGGCGCCGAGTTCGACGCCTACGCTGCGCGCACGCCGCGCTTCGTCCCTGCGCTGGGCGACCGCGCCTCGGCTGCCTGAGGCGAGCTCTCGCGTGCAACAGACAACCGGAAGTGCACCGTGGTCCACAACGTAGTACAGCGTTTTGGGAGACTATCGTGACGAATTCCGTCCTCCCTGCCGGTTCGCCTGACGATGCGGACCGTCGGCTCTGGCTCGGCGCGGCAACGGCCGCCGGCGGTGCGGGATTGGTCGCCACTGCGGTGCCCTTCGTGGCCTCGCTCGCGCCCAGCGAGAAGGCGCGTGCACTGGGCGCACCGGTCGACGTCGATCTGGCCAGCCTGCGCCCCGGCGAACTGCGCACGGTCGAGTGGCGCGGCAAGCCGGTGTTCGTGCTGCGCCGCACGCCCGAGATGGTCGACGCGCTGGCGCGGCACGACACCCTGCTCGCCGACCCGCAGTCACACCGGTCGGAGCAGCCCGACACCGCGCGCAACGCGTTGCGCTCGAGCCGACCCGACCTGGCCGTGATCGAGGCGGTGTGCACCCACCTGGGCTGCGTCCCCACCTTCCGGCCCACGCCCGGCAGCCCGGACATCGGCGCGCAATGGCCGGGCGGCTTCTACTGCCCCTGCCACGGGTCGAAGTTCGACCTCGCCGGCCGCGTGTTCAAGAACGTGCCGGCACCGACCAACCTGACCGTGCCGCCGCACCGTTTCCTCTCCGAGACCGTGCTGCTGATCGGCGCGGATCCAACAGCCTGAGGGACACGCCATGTCCAAGAAGCACAAGAAGCTCGCCAAGATCACTACCAGCGCGGATGCGGCCGGCGAAGCAACCGCACCGGCGTCCGACACCGCAGCGCCCGCGGACCGATCCCTGTCGAGGGAGGAGTACGAGGCCCAGCTTCACGTGCTGCAGGTCGAGCTGGTGAAGCTGCAGCGCCACTTCATCCGCTGTCAGGACCGGATCCTGGTCGTGCTCGAAGGTCGCGACGCCGCCGGCAAGGACGGCAGCATCAAGCGCATCGTCGAGTACCTCAGCCCGCGCGAGACCCGCGTCGTGGCACTGGGCAAGCCTTCGGACCGCGAGCGCAGCGGCTGGTACTTCCAGCGCTACGTGCCGCACCTGCCGGTGGCCGAGGAACTCGTGCTGTTCAACCGCAGTTGGTACAACCGGGCCGGCGTCGAGCACGTCATGGGCTTCTGCACCGAGGAGCAGCATGCGGAGTTCATGCGGTCCGTGCCGAAGTTCGAGGAGATGCTGGTCGGATCGGGCATCAAGCTGCTGAAGTACTACCTCGACGTCAGCAAGGCGGAACAGGTCAAGCGCCTCGAGGAACGCCGCCGCGACCCGCTCAAGCAGTGGAAGTCGAGCCCGATCGACGCAGTGGCCGTCAAGCATTGGAAGGCGTACTCCGCGGCACGCGACGCCATGCTGATGCGAACGCACACGGCGACAGCGCCGTGGCGCATCGTGCGCGCGGACAACAAGCGCCTGGCCCGTCTCAACCTGATGCGCGACATCCTCTCCCGGCTCCACTACGCCGGCCGGAAGGACAAGCTCGTGCGTCCCGACCCCGACATCGTTTTCGAGTTCTCTCCCGATTGCCTCGAGGCTGGACGCCTGGCCCGCTGAAATCCCATCCAAAGGATCCTTCATGAAGACAAGCACCGTAGAAGTCGGCGAACTGGTCTCGAGCCTGAGCGCCGCCGGCGTGCAGCGCCAGATCGCGGCGCTGCCCGGCGTTCATCACGTCGACGTCAACTACGTCGCCGGCAGCGCGACCGTGCACTACGACGAGACGAAGACATCGCTGGAGGACATCCGACGGCGCATCGTCGAGTGCGGCTACCACTGCCGCGGCGAGATGCTGCCCGCCCACGTCTGCCCGCCCGAGGGACATGCCGAGCACGCGGGACACGAAGGCCATGGCGCCCACGCCGGGCACGCCGGCCACGTTGCCGCCACGACGCCTGCAGTGAGCGGCGCCGCAC
>JBASTF010000490.1:0-4230 GCA_049274755.1 Rubrivivax sp.
CCGGCGTCCTGCAGCGCCGCCGTCGTTCCCGGCCCGGTGGAACCGGCCCGCGTGCCGGCGGGCCAGGCCGCGCCTTCGGGCCGCTGCGCAAAAAATTGCGCCACGGCATTGGCGCTGACGAACATCAGCAGTGCCACCCCGGGCAACGCCTGCCAGGCGGCACGCAGCGGCGCCGGGTCGGCAACGGGCGCAATGTGGATCAGCGGCAGCGCCAGTGCGTCGACAGCCCTGGCCTGCAGCTGTGCCACCCAGGCCGCGGCCTGGGCAGGCGGCCGGGTGACGATGACACGCATGGCTTCAGACCGACGGCAGGTAGGCCGCCGCGCCCGCTTCACGCAGTTGCTGCGCCGCCAGTTCGCCGAGTGCACGTGCGGCGGCTTCATCGACCGGCGCTGCCTGCACACGGGTTTTCAGCAGCGGCTGCGTCAGCGTGGTGCTGCTGCCCAGCGCGGCGTCCAGCAGCAGCGTGTCGCCCTGCCAGACGGCATGGGCGGCCAGCGGCATGCTGCAGCTGCCGCCCAGCGCACGCGACAAGGCACGTTCGGCATGGGCGGCCAGCAGCGTCGGGCGGTGGCTGGTCTGCGCCAGCAGCGTGCGCAGGCGCTGGTCGTCTTCACGCACTTCCAATCCCAGTGCACCCTGCCCCGCAGCCGGGATCATCTGCACCGTGTCGAAGCAGGCGCGGATGCGTGAGGCCAGCCCCAGGCGCTTCAGCCCGGCGGCGGCCAGCACGATGGCGTCGAAACCACCCTCGTCCAGCTTGCGCAGCCGCGTGTCGAGGTTGCCACGCAGTGGCTCGATGCGCAGGTCGGGCCGGCTGGCCAGCAGCTGCACCACACGCCGCAGGCTGGAGGTGCCGACGACGGCGCCTTGCGGCAGCGCCGCCAGGCTCTCGTAGCGCGGCGAGACGAAGGCGTCCCGCGGGTCTTCGCGTTCCCACACCGCGGCGAGCACGAAGCCCGGCGGCAGGTCCATCGGCACGTCCTTCAGCGAATGCACGGCCAGGTGGGCGCGGCCTTCTTCCAGCGCCGTTTCCAGCTCCTTCACGAACAGGCCCTTGCCGCCGACCTTGGACAGCGCACGGTCCAGGATCTGGTCGCCGCGGGTCGTCATGCCCAGCAGCTCGACGGCGAGGCCGAAGCGCTGCTGCAGCGTGTCGCGCACATGTTCGGCCTGCCACAGCGCAAGACGGCTCTCGCGGGTGGCGATGATGGTGGGAGTACGCATGCAGCGATTATCGGCATGGCGATTGCTAGACTCCGGGGTTCGCGCCTTTGGTAATCGGGTTACAGCTTCTGGAGTTCACAATGCCCCGAGTTTCGGACGCCGCCGCCAAGAACAAACCCCTGGTTGAGGACATCCGGTTACTCGGCCGCATCCTCGGCGACGTGATCCGCGAACAGGAAGGCAAGGACGCCTTCGAGCTGATCGAACGGGTGCGCCAGCTCTCGGTGGCCTACCGGCTGAAGGCCGATGCCTCGGCCGGGCGCGTGCTGGACCGGCTGCTGAAGAACCTGTCGGCCGAGCAGACCGTCAGCGTCATCCGCGCCTTCAGCTACTTCAGCCACCTGGCCAACATCGCCGAAGACCGCCACCATGTGCGCCGGCGCAGCGTGCACGAGCAGGAAGGCCACCAGCAGGAAGGTTCTCTGGCCGTGGCCTTCGAGCGCCTGCACCGCGCCGACCACCGCGCGGCCGACATCGCGCGTGCACTCGACCGCGCCTACCTCTCGCCGGTGCTGACGGCCCACCCCACCGAGGTGCAGCGCAAGAGCATCCTCGACGCCGAACGTGCGATTGCCGAGCTGATCGGCCAGCGCGACGAGCTGAACACCGACGAGCGCCGGCGCGACAACGAGGCGCTGATCCGCGCCCGCGTCACCCAGCTGTGGCAGACACGCATGCTGCGCACGGCCAAGCTGACGGTGGGCGACGAGATCGAAAACGCGCTGAGCTACTACCCGACGACCTTTTTGCGCGAGATTCCCAAGCTCTACCGCGAGATCGAACGGGCGCTGAACGGCCATGCCGTCGCGCCCTTTCTGCGCATGGGCCACTGGATCGGCGGTGACCGGGACGGCAACCCGAATGTCAGCGCCGCGACCATGCAGCAGGCGTTGTCGCGGCAGTCGGAAGTGGCCTTGCGCTTTTACCTGACCGAGGTGCACGAACTCGGCGCCGAGCTGTCGATGAGCGGCACGCTGGCGCCGGTGACACCGGAGATGCAGGTGCTGGCCGCACGGTCGCCCGACACCAACCCGCACCGCGAGGACGAACCCTATCGCCGTGCGCTGATCGGCCTGTACGCCCGCCTGGCCGCGACGCTGCAGACGCTGACCGGCACCGAGGCGCTGCGCCACGCCGTCGCACCGCAGGACCCCTACGCCGACGCGCGCGAGTTCCTGGCCGACCTGCGCATCGTCGAACGTTCGCTGAAAAGCCACCACGCGGCGGCGCTGATCGCCCCCCGCCTGGCACCGTTGATGCGCGCCGTGCAGGTGTTCGGTTTCCACCTTGCGACGCTGGACCTGCGGCAAAGCAGCGACCAGCACGAGGCCGTGGTCGCCGAACTGCTGCGCCTGGCCCGCGTGGAGGCCGACTACGGCAGGCTCGACGAAGCAGCACGCCGCACGCTGCTGCTGCAACTGCTGTGCGATGCTCGCCCGCTGCGTGTGCTGGGCGCCGACCACTCGCCGCTGGCGCGCGGCGAGTTGGCCATCTTCGAAGCCGCGCGCCAGGCGCGCAGCCGCTATGGCAGCGAAGCGCTGCGCCACTACATCATCAGCCACACCGAGGACGTGTCCGACCTGCTGGAGGTGCTGCTGCTGCAAAAGGAAACCGGCCTGCTGCGTGGCACGCTGGACGCCGACGCGCGCTGCGACCTCATCGTCGTGCCGCTGTTCGAGACCATCGCCGACCTGCGCCATGCCGAGCCCATCATGCGCGCCTACTACGCGCTGCCAGGCATCGCCGCGATGGTGCTGCGCAGCGGCGCCGAACAGGACGTGATGCTGGGCTACAGCGACAGCAACAAGGATGGCGGCACCTTCACCAGCAACTGGGAGCTGTACCGCACCGAGGTGGCGCTGGCCGAGATGTTCACGCCGCTGGCCCAGGAACACGGCCTCACGCTGCGCCTGTTCCACGGCCGTGGCGGCACCGTGGGCCGCGGCGGCGGCCCCAGCTACCAGGCCATCCTGGCGCAGCCGCCGGGCACGGTGAACGGGCAGATCCGGCTCACCGAGCAGGGCGAGGTCATCGGCAGCAAATACGCCAACCCGGAGATCGGCCGCCGCAACCTGGAAACCCTGGTGGCGGCGACGCTGGAAGCCACGCTGCTGCACCCGACCAAGAGCGCGCCCAAGGCCTTCCTGGACGCGGCGGCCGAGATCAGCGCCGCCAGCTTCGCTGCCTACCGCCACATCGTCTACGAAACCCCGGGCTTCACCGACTACTTCTTCGCCGCGACGCCGATCCGCGAGATCGCCGAGCTGAACATCGGTTCACGCCCGGCCAGCCGCAAGGCCACTCGCGCCATCGAAGACCTGCGTGCCATTCCCTGGAGCTTCAGCTGGGGCCAGTGCCGCATGGCCCTGCCCGGCTGGTGCGGCTTCGGTTCGGCCATCGAGAGCTTTCTGCAAGGCGACGACCGCGCCAAGCGCCTGGACCTGCTGCAGCGCATGCACAAGCAGTGGCCGTTTTTCCGCACCCTGCTGTCCAACCTGGACATGGTGCTGGCCAAGAGCGACCTGCGCATCGCCGCGCGCTACATGGAACTGGTGGAGGACAAACGCGCGGCCAAGCGCATCTTCGCCACCATCAAGACCGAGTGGGAACGTGTCAACGAGGCGCTGTCGCTGATCACCGGCGAAGCCCAGCGCCTGCAGTCCAACCCGGCGCTGGCACGCTCGATCGAACACCGTTTTCCCTACCTCGACCCGCTGAACCACCTGCAGGTGGAGTTGCTGCGGCGCTACCGCGCGCGGCGCGACGGCGAACCCGGCATCGAGCGCATCCAGCGCGGCATCCACCTGTCGATCAACGGCATCGCGGCCGGCCTGCGCAACACCGGTTGACGCCTAACGTCCGAGCCGGCGCCGCAGCGCCTGCAGTTCGCCGGCCTTGCCCAGTTCGGCCAGATGCTGCAACAGCGGCTCGACCGATGCGCAGGACAGCGGCTGCCGCGTGTCGAGCAGCGGCGTCGCCGCGCGCAGTGCCGCCACTTCGGCC
>JBASTF010000491.1:0-5386 GCA_049274755.1 Rubrivivax sp.
CTGCGGCGCACCTGATCGGCACCCACGACTTCAGCTCGTTCCGCGCCGCCGGTTGCCAGTCGCCAACGCCGGTGAAGACGCTGCATGCCATCAGCGTGGACCGCCGCGGCGCCTACTGGCGGCTGGACTTCGACGGCAGCGCCTTCCTGCACCACATAGTGCGCAACATCGTCGGCTGCCTGGTGGCCATCGGCTGCGGCCGCGCAGCACCGGGCTGGATGGCCGAGGTGCTGACCGCCAGGAGTCGCGACGCCGCGGCGCCGACCTTTCCGCCCGACGGGCTGTACTTCCTGGGGCCGTACTACGATGCGGCCCATGACTTGCCCGAGCACACGCCGGCCTTCGACTGGCTGCCGTAGCGGCCCATGAGCCGCACCCGCATCAAGATCTGCGGGCTCACCCGCGAAGCCGACGTCGACGACGCCATCGACGCCGGCGCCGATGCGCTGGGCTTCGTGCTCTACGACAAGAGCCCGCGCCACGTGGCGCTGGCACGCGCGGCCGAACTGGCATCGCGGCTGCCGCCCTTCGTGACGCCGGTGCTGCTCTTCGTCAACGCCAGTCCGGCCCAGCTGCGCCATGCGGTGGAGGCTTTGCCGCAGGCCTTGCTGCAGTTCCATGGCGACGAAACGCCGGCGCAATGCGCTGCTGCCGGCCACCCCTGGATGCGCGCCGCGCGCATGGCGCCCGGGGTCGATTTGTTAGACTTCGCCCAGCGCTACCGTGGCGCGCAGGCCCTGCTTCTCGACACCCATGTCGAGGCCTATGGCGGGAGCGGGAAGGTTTTCGATTGGTCACTGATTCCACCAAGCGTGCCCCTTCCGGTCGTTTTGTCTGGTGGGTTGAGTCCTGCCAACGTGACCGATGGGGTGCTTCGCGTCCGGCCCTGGGCCGTTGACGTGAGCTCCGGCGTGGAGCAGGGCAAGGGTGTCAAGAACGCCGCTCTGATGCGCCGGTTCTGCAAGGCGGTGCGCGATGCCGACGACAGGCTCGCCGCCGGTTGAATCGGAAGAGACACTCCTCATGCTGAGTTACCAACAACCCGATGCCCGCGGGCACTTCGGGCCCTACGGCGGCACCTTCGTCGCCGAGACGCTGATCCACGCACTGCACGAACTCGAAGCCGCTTACGCGAAGTACCGCGACGACGCCGAGTTCCAAACCGAGTTCGCCGACGAGCTGAAGCACTTCGTCGGCCGGCCCAGCCCGGTCTATCACGCGGCACGCACCAGCCGCGAACTGGGTGGCGCCCAGATCTACCTGAAGCGCGAGGACCTGAACCACACCGGCGCGCACAAGATCAACAACGTCATCGGCCAGGCGCTGCTGGCGCGGCGCATGGGCAAGCCGCGTGTCATCGCCGAAACCGGCGCCGGACAGCACGGCGTGGCGACGGCGACGATCTGCGCGCGCTACGGCCTGGACTGTGTGGTCTACATGGGCAGCGAAGACGTGAAGCGGCAAAGCCCCAACGTGTACCGCATGCACCTGCTGGGCGCCAGCGTGGTGCCGGTGGAAAGCGGCAGCAAAACGCTGAAGGACGCGCTGAACGAGGCGCTGCGCGACTGGGTCACCAATGTCGAGAACACCTTCTACATCATCGGCACCGTCGCCGGCCCGCACCCCTACCCGATGATGGTGCGCGACTTCCAGCGCGTGATCGGCGACGAATGCCTGCAGCAGATGCCGGCGTTCATCGGCCGAGGCAACGGTCAACCCGACGCCGTGGTTGCGTGCGTCGGCGGCGGCAGCAATGCGATGGGCATCTTCTACCCCTACATCCCGCACGAGAACGTGCGTCTGATCGGGGTTGAAGCTGCCGGCGCCGGGCTGGAGACCGGGCGCCATGCCGCTTCGCTGTCGGCTGGTTCGCCCGGTGTGCTGCACGGCAACCGCACCTATCTGCTGCAGGACGACAACGGCCAGATCATCGAGACCCACTCGGTCTCCGCCGGCCTCGACTACCCCGGCGTCGGCCCCGAACACGCCTACCTGAAGGACATCGGCCGTGCCGAGTACGTCGGCATCACCGACGACGAGGCGCTGGCGGCGTTCCACCACCTGTGCCGCACCGAGGGCATCATCCCGGCGCTGGAGTCCAGCCACGCGTTTGCCTACGCGATGAAACTCGCGAAGACGATGCGGCCCGACCAGCACATCCTGGTCAACCTCTCGGGCCGGGGCGACAAGGACATCAACACCGTGGCCGCCTTGCCGAACGGAGGCCAGCGATGAGCCGCATTGCCGCCACCTTCGCCGCGCTGCAGGCGCAGCGCCGCCAGGCCCTGGTGCCCTATGTCTGCTGCGGCGACCCGCTGCCCGACGGCACGGCCGACGTGATGCTGGCGCTGGCCGAAGGCGGTGCCGACGTCATCGAACTCGGTGTGCCGTTTTCCGACCCGATGGCCGATGGCCCTGTGATCCAGCAGGCCAGTGAGCGCGCACTCGCACGCGGCATCGGCATGGTCCAGGTGCTGGACGCGGTGCGCCGCTTCCGCAGCAGCAACGGCACGACGCCGGTGGTGCTGATGGGCTATGCCAACCCGATCGAGCGCTACGAACTCAAACACGGCGACGGTGCCTTCATCCGCGACGCTGCGGCCGCCGGTGTCGACGGTGTGCTCGTCGTCGACTACCCGCCCGAGGAGTGCGAGGCCTTTGCCGCGCGCCTGAAGGCGGCCGGCCTGGACCTGATCTTCCTGCTGGCGCCGACCAGCACCGACGAACGCATGCGCCTGGTCGGCCAGATCGCCAGCGGCTATGTGTACTATGTGTCGCTGAAGGGCGTCACCGGCGCCGGGCATCTGGACACCAGTGCGGTGGCGGCGATGCTGCCGCGCATCCGCCAGCATGTGAAAGTGCCGGTGGGCGTGGGTTTCGGCATCCGCGACGCGGCCACGGCGCAGGCGCTGGGCCAGGTGGCGGACGCCGTGGTCATCGGTTCGCGGCTGGTGCAGATCCTGCAAGCGCAGAGCGGCGACAATGTGGCCGGCGCGGCGCGGAACTTCATGGCCGAGATCCGCAGCGCGCTGGACGCGAACGTGAAGGAGTGAATACAGCATGAGTTGGCTCGAGAAGCTGCTGCCGCCGAAGATCCAGCCCACCGACCCCAACGAGCGCCGCACGGTGCCCGAAGGGCTGTGGATCAAGTGCCCGTCGTGCGAAACGGTGCTGTACAAAACCGACCTGGAGCAGAACCTCAACGTCTGTCCCAAGTGCGACCACCACCACCGCATCGGTGCACGCGCGCGTCTGGACACCTTCCTCGACGCCGAAGGCCGCTGGGAAATCGGCCAGGAGGTGCTGCCGGTCGACGCGCTGAAGTTCAAGGACAGCAAGAAGTACCCCGAGCGGCTGAAGCAGGCACTGGAAAGCACCGGCGAAACCGATGCGCTGGTCGTCGTCGGCGGTGCGGTGATGAGCGTGCCGCTGGTCGCCGCCTGTTTCGAGTTCGACTTCATGGGCGGCTCGATGGGCTCGGTGGTCGGCGAACGCTTCGTGCGTGGTGTCGAAGCCGCCGTCGAGCAGAAGCTGCCCTTCGTCAGCTTCACCGCCACCGGCGGCGCCCGCATGCAGGAAGGCTTGCTCAGCCTGTTGCAGATGGCCAAGACCAATGCCGCGCTGACCAGGCTGGCCAAGGCCAAGCTGCCCTATGTCAGCGTGCTGACCGACCCGACGATGGGCGGTGTCTCGGCCAGCTTCGCCTTCGTCGGCGACGTCGTCATCGCCGAACCCAGGGCGCTGATCGGTTTTGCCGGCCCCCGTGTCATCGAGAACACCGTGCGCGAGAAACTGCCCGAGGGTTTTCAGCGCAGCGAGTTCCTGCTGCAAAAGGGCGCGCTGGACATGATCGTCGACCGCCGGCAGCTGCGGCAGACGGTCGCGCGCAGCCTGGCCATGCTGCAGCGCCAGAGCGCTGACGCGGTCGCCTAGCCCCCACGCTCCCTGACGGTCGCTGCCCCCCAAGGGGGCGTCTTGCTGCGGACCGGCGAAGCCGGATCCGCGCAAGTGCTTGCTTCTGAACATCGTCCACCGTTGAACACGCTCGACCAATGGCTCGCGCACTGCGAGCGCATGCACCCGACCTCGATGGACCTGTCGCTGGAGCGCACGGTCGAGGTGAAACAACGTCTGAACCTGCAGTTCGGCGTGCCTGTGATCGTCGTTGCCGGCACCAACGGCAAGGGTTCCACCTGCGCGATGCTGGAGAGCATTGCGCTGCAGGCCGGGTACCGCGTCGGCCTGTACCAGAAGCCCGAGCTCGTGCATTTCAACGAGCGCTGCCGCGTCGGCGGCCAGGCCGTGGTGGGCGACGCCCTGGTGCCGCATTTCGAGGCGGTGGAGGCGGCGCGTGGCGACATCACGCTGACCAAGTTCGAGTTCACGACGCTGGCCATCGCGCACCTGCTGTCCAAGGCGGCGCTGGACCTGGTGATCCTGGAAGTGGGGCTGGGCGGGCGGTTCGACGCCGTCAATGCCTTCGATGCCGATTGCACCGTGATCACCAGCATCGCGCTGGACCACACCGAGTGGCTGGGCCCGGACCGCGAGAGCATCGGTTTCGAGAAAGCCCATGTGATGCGCGGCGGCAAGCCCGCCATCTGCAGCGACCCGCTACCGCCGCAAAGCGTCGTCGACCATGCGCAGAAGATCGGTGCCGACCTGTGGCTGGTGGGCCGCGACTTCAACCACGGCGGCGACCGCCAGCAATGGAACTGGGCCGGCCGCGGCCGCCGCTACAACGGCCTGGCCTACCCGGCGCTGCGTGGTGCCAACCAGCTGCTGAACGCGGCCGGCGTGCTGGCGGCGTTTGAGTCGCTGCGCAGCGTGCTGCCGATCACCGCACAGGCCGTGCGCACCGGGCTGGCGCTGGTCGAACTGCCGGGGCGTTTCCAGATCGTGCCCGGCCAGCCGACGCTGGTGCTGGACGTGGCGCACAACCCGCAGTCGGTGGCGGCGCTGGCGCTGAACATGGATGCGATGGGTTTCTACCCGCGCACCCACGCCGTGCTGGGCATGATGCGCGACAAGGACATTGCCGGCGCGCTGGAACGCATGCGGCCGCTGGTGGAGCACTGGCATCTCTGCGACCTGCCCAGTGCCCGCGCCGCCAAGGCCAGCGAGCTGGCCGTCATCGTCGGCGCCGGGGCCGACACGCACTGTCACGCATCGCCGGCCGATGCACTGCGTGCGGCGGCGGCCGCCGCGGACCCAGCCGATAGAATCGTGGTCTTCGGTTCCTTCTTCACCGTGGGCGGCGTGCTCAAGGACGGCCTGCCCCGGTTGACGGCCCGCCACGTCGGCTGATCGCCCCGTTTCCATGCACCTGCCGTCGTTTCTTCAGCGCAAGTCCAAAACCGCTCCGCCGGCCGGCAAGCCCCGACGC
>JBASTF010000492.1:0-1807 GCA_049274755.1 Rubrivivax sp.
CACCAGCACCGCGGTGCCGAACAGCGCGATGACGGCGGCCACGCTGGCGCGCAGCACACGCCGGCGCCGTTCCGCCGCCGGGTTGATGATGCCCAGGCCACGTTCGGCAAAGACCACATCCTTCAGCAAGCGGTGCAGGAAAAAGCTCTTGCCCTTGCCGGCCACCGGCGCCGAACGCGAATCGATGCCGAACGAACGGCCGAGCTGGCCCATCACGCGGTCGATCGGCGAGCCTTCCTGCGTGCCGCTGGTGAAGTACACACCGCGCACACGCGGCGCCGATTCCAGCGAGCCGCCACCGGTGAACACCTGGCGCAGGAACTCGTTCAGCACCGCCTGCAGCGCCGCGAACTCCTGCGGGAACGCAAACATCGCGCTGCGCTTGAGCACGTCGCGCTCGGCTTCCATGCGCTCGATCAGCTGCTCGACCAGGCGCTTCTGCAACTGCTGGTAGAGGCCGGCGAAGTCGCGCAGCGGGTCGTCCAGCGGCGTGTCGGGCGCAAAGCTGAAGCCCCAGACCTGGTCGCGCTCTTCCTTGTTCAGCGCCTCGAAGCTGTCGTTGAAGCCGCCGATCAGGTCGGCCTTGGTCACCAGCACGTACACCGGCGCCCGCACGCCGAGCTTGGTGTGCAGTTCCTGCAGCCGCGCGCGCAGCTTGGCCGCATGTTCCTGGCGTTCGGTCGTGCCCTGCTGCAGCAGATCCTGGATGTTCACCGTCAGCAGCACGCCGTTGATCGGCTGGCGTGGACGTGTGCGCTTCAGCAGCGCGAGGAAGTTGTCCCAGGCGCTGGCGTCGACCTCGCGGTCACTTTCCTGCGTGGCGTAGCGGCCGGCGGTGTCGATCAGCACCGCGTCCTGCGTGAACCACCATTCGCAGTTGCGTGTGCCGCCCACCCCTTGCACCGCGCCCTTGCCGGCGTCGCCGAGCAGGAACTGCAGGCCGGCGTTCATCAGCGCCGTGGTCTTGCCCGAGCCCGGCGCGCCGATGAAGATGTACCAGGGCAGTTCGTAGAGGAACTGCCCCCCGCCGAACCATTTCTTGCCGCCGCTGGCCTTCAGCCGCGCCACCGCGTCGTTGAAACGCTGCGCCAGCACCTGCGCTTCCTTGCTCGCCGCCGACGGGCCGGCGGCCAGGCCGGCCAGCAGCGCGGCATTGGTCTTGCGCCGCTTCCAGGCCTTCCAGGCCAGGCGGCCGATCCAGAGGCCCCAGATCAGCAGCAGCAGCGTGATGCGCACCCACAGCGGGTCCAGCGGCTTGGCGCTGCCGATGGCGATCAGCGGCCCCACCCACCAGACGATGGCCGACAGCACCAGCAACGCGATCGTGCCGATGACAGCCGGGCTCAACAACCATTGGAAAAAACGTTTCATGGCCCGGTTCCTGCGGGTTCAGTTCGGCGCGGCCACCGACAGCGTGATCTCCACGCGGCGGTTCTTCGCGCGGCCCTCGGGGCTGCCGTTGTCGGCCACCGGCTCGGTGTCGGCGCGGCCCTCGGCGTTCAGCCGCTCGGGCTTGACGGTGGCGGCCAGCAGGTTGCGCACGCTGACGGCACGGTCTTTCGACAAATGCCAGTTCGACGGGAAACGCAGCGAGCGGATGGGCTGGTTGTCGCTGTGGCCGCTGACCAGCACATGGCCCGGCACCTGGTTCAGCGCCGCGGCGATGCGCTCGAACAGCGGCCGCGCACGGGCGTTGAGGTCGGCACTGCCGGGGTCGAACAGCGTGTCGCCGCGCAGCGTGACGACACTGCGGTCGGCGAGGTCCTGCACCTGCACGCTGCCGGCGTCGATGTCGGTCTTCAGCAAC
>JBASTF010000493.1:0-6260 GCA_049274755.1 Rubrivivax sp.
GTCGGCAGGTCGCTGTCGCTGCCGCAGGCGGCCAGGGCCAGCGTGGCCGCCAGCACGAACAGGTGTTGTCGCTTGTGCATCGTGGGCCTCACTGCGCGCCGGGGATCGGCGTGTTCAGGTAGGGGAAACCGGGCAGCAGCGGCACCACGGCCTGGTCGACGGCGTCGTGCAGCTTGAAGGCGGTGTCCTTCAGCGGCACGGCATTCGGGTTGCAGGCCGCGCCGAAGCCGAGTGCGTCGTTTGTGCCGTTGGCCATGCACAGGCCACCCATCACCGCCACCAGCGAGATGTCGACGATGTCGTCCTTGGGCCGGCGGCCGTTCGGAAAACCCGCCATGTCGCTGCCGCCGCTGAGCAGGCTGCCGACGATGGCCAGCCGGTTCTGCTGCGCAAACGGCACTGGCGCGATGGCGGTGTTCAGCCGCAGCATCTCCGAGGCCACCACGCCCGCCGGCTGGTTCACACCCTGGATGCCGGTGAGGAAGGTCGTCACCAGGTCGTTGCGCGGGAAGTTGCTCGGCGCCGTGCCCGGAATGGCGAGCGCGATCTCGATCAGGGCCGGCAGCGTCGGATGGGTCACGTACTCGGCGAACTGGCCGTCGTCCTTGGGCTTGCTGGCGTTGAAGCGGTCCTTGTCCTTCAGGCCGATGACCACCTCGTTGACCAGGGGCATGCCCAGCCGCGACACCTGCACCCAGGCACCACCCGGTTTTTCGCTGCTTTGCAAGCCTGCGGGCGGTGTGCCGTCGAGCAGCCGCGCCTGGCGCAGGCTGGCCGTGGTCCAGCCGCCGATGACGGGTTCGCTGCCGGCCGTGAGGCAGCTCTTGTGCACCTCCAGCGCCAGCGTCGTGACGTTCTTGTCGCCGATGGTGTTGGGTAGCGCGCCGATCAGTGCCGGGTCGGTGATCACCGCCAGCGGCGCGTTGACGAGGTCGAAGATCGTGCCCAGGTTGACGGCAAACGCGTCCTGGCGCTGGCCGACGAACACCTTGGCCGGGGTTGTGCAGCCGGGGATGTTGACGCTGTGGACGTGCTTGGCCGCGTAGCCGGCGTAGTCGGGAATGGTCTTGCTGCCGATGTTGTCCACCGGTTTGGCAAAACTCGCGCTGCCGCTGTTGGCGTTGGTGATGACAACACTGCTGCCCTTGCGGCGGTCGCCACGCACGAGGTTCAACGTGAAAGTCTCGGCGACGTTCAGGTTGGCATCGGCGACGTTGGCCACCTGGCCGGCCTGCGTCAGCGGAATCGCGACGGCCTTCTCGCCGATCGGCAGCGTCACGCCCTTGCCGCCGTTGGCCAGCGTGTTCTGGAAGCGGAACTGGAAGGTGAGGTCTTCCTTCGCGTCGCCGTTGTTGTCGATGTGGATCTCGTACAGCGCGTTCGGGTCCATCTTGAAGTAGTTGGGCCCGCCGTAACTGTCCTGCAGCGGCTGGTAGTTGGCGATCAGGGTCACGAAGTCCTCGCGGCCGCTTTCGTAGCTGCGGAACATGTAGAAGTCGCTGCCGTCGACCTTGGGTGCGGTGCCGATGAAGGGCGCTTCGCGGTGGCTGGAGGCCTGGGCCAGCCCGCAGGCGGCCAGCAGCGCGGCGCCGAGCAGCGGCGCGGCGCGGAGTGAACGGGAAGACATGGGGTCGCTCCTGGATGGTGGGTCGGGCCGGCAGGCTGCCGGTGCCATGTCCATACGCCCACCCCAGGGCATCGGATGCGGCGCGATAATCCAGGCCCATGAGCACCCCTAACTTGCCGGGCTACGACGCCACCGCCAAGCAGAAGTCGCAGGCCAAGACCTCGCGCATCCCGATCAAGGTGGTGCCGATCGGCGAGGTGCTGAAGAAGCCGGACTGGATCCGCGTCAAGGCAGGCAGCCCCAGCACCCGCTTCTACGAGATCAAGCAGATCCTGCGCGAGCACCAGCTGCACACGGTGTGCGAGGAAGCCTCGTGCCCGAACATCGGCGAGTGTTTCGGCAAGGGCACGGCCACCTTCATGATCATGGGCGACAAGTGCACACGCCGCTGCCCGTTCTGCGACGTCGGCCATGGCCGGCCCGACCCGCTGGATGCCAACGAGCCGCTGAACCTGGCCAAGACCATTGCGGCCTTGAAGCTCAAATATGTCGTCATCACCAGCGTCGACCGCGACGACCTGCGTGACGGCGGTGCCGGCCACTTCGTCGAGTGCATCCGCAAGACACGCGAGCTGTCGCCCGAAACCCGCATCGAGGTGCTGGTGCCCGACTTCGCGGCCGCGACGACCGTGCGCTGTCCATCCTGCGCGAAGCGCCGCCGGACGTGATGAACCACAACCTGGAAACCATCCCGCGCCTGTACAAGGAAGCGCGGCCGGGCTCGGACTACCAGTTCAGCCTGAACCTGCTGAAGAAGTTCAAGGAGCAGGTGCCCGGTGTGCCGACCAAGAGCGGCCTGATGGTGGGCCTGGGCGAAACCGACGACGAGATCCTGCAGGTGATGCGCGACATGCGTGCACACGGCATAGCCATGCTGACCATCGGCCAGTACCTGGCGCCCAGCGGCCACCACCTGCCGGTGCGCCGCTACGTGCACCCGGACACTTTCAAGATGTTCGAAGCCGAAGCCCAGGCCATGGGCTTCACGCACGCCGCCGTCGGCGCCATGGTGCGCAGCAGCTACCACGCCGACCAGCAGGCCCACGCGGCCGGCGTTGCCGCCGCGGTCTGATGCCGGCCGGCGCCTCGGGCCCGTGAGCCAGGGGCCCGAACCGGCAGTGGCGACAGACAAACTGCTGCGTCGAGCCCCGGGGCTCGGTGTGCAGCGCCGCGCTGTTCGCGGGCTGCCGGAGCGGGCTGCCGCAGGCCTGTTCGCAATGCGGCTGCGTCAGCGTGCCCGCGTCAGTTCGGTCCGGCTGTAGACCTGGAACTCCTTCCCCGGGGCGGCGAGTTCGAACGTCTCGATGAGGCGCTCGTCACCATCGAATTCGTAGGTCTCGCGGGCTTTCCAGGCATTGCTGAAGTTCTCGAACGCTTCGCTTTCGAACACCAGCCTGGCCGCGCTGCCGTCCGACACCTGCTTGTAGGTGTTCACGAAGCCCTCGATGTGGAACTGGCGAAGCACCAGCAGCTTGCGTTGTTTGTCGTAGCTGAACATGCCGGCGTGCTCGTGCACCTCGCCCTTCTTGTTCTTTTCCTGCGGCGCATAGGTGGACGTGTTCGTCTCCTGGATGAATCTGCCGCCCATCACCTTGGCATAACGTCGCACGACCTCGCCGTTGCCGGCCTGGCCGGTGGCCGTGCCACGCCACTCGCCGACGAAGCGCTCGAGCGGCCGCCAGGGGTCGCTGCCCTGCGCCCGGCTTGGGCCGGCGAGAGCGAGGCCCAACAACGCAGCACACACCGTGAACAAGCCGGCAGGTTTGACCATGACGCCTCCTGTGACTTCGCCATCGTATCGGTTGCCGCGGGCCGCGGACACGTGCCGTCCTGCCGTGCGCTGCCGACCACGGCGCGCCTGCATCGGCGCCGGGCATCTGAACCATGACTTCGTGTCGGCGCGAGGGCAGGCTTCTCGTTCGACGAGGTCGACGGCAACGCAGTCCAACCTTGGTTCGTCCTCCAGGCCAGGCGCCGGCACCGCAGCAACCGGGGCGGCGCGCGAACTCAGGCCTCGGCGATCAGCTGTTCGATCAGCTGGTGCAGCGCGGCGAAGTCGGGTTCGCCGACATAGCGCTTGACGATGCCGCCCTTCTTGTCGAGCAGAAAGGTCGTGGGCGTCAGCTGCACGTCGCCGAAGCCCTTGGCGATGGCGCCTGTGTTGTCGATGACGACGCCGAAGGGCAGCTGGCGTGTTTCGGCGAAGCTGGCCACGTAGGCCGGCGGGTCGTAGCGCATCGCCACGGCCAGCGTGTCGTAAGCACGGGCCTGGAACTTGTTGTGCGTGGCGATGATCTTCGGCATCTCAGCCACGCAAGTGACGCAGCTGGTGGCCCAGAAGTTCAGCAGCAGCACCTTGCCGCGCAGCTCGGCGCTGCTGGCCTTGCGGCCGTCGAGCAAGGTGTAGCTGAACTGCGGCGCGGGGTCGCGGCTGCCGCAGCCGGCCAGGCTGGCGCCCGTGCTCAAGGTCGCCAGCATTGCCAGCAGGGTCTGGCGACGGGCAAGATCGGGACTCATCACGCGGAAGACATCGACACCATGGAACGCAGAAAGTTTACGGCAGGGCTGCTGGCCGCCGCGCCGGCGGGGTTGTTCCTGCTGCCCGCCTGGGCGGCAGGGTTGAGTGAAACCGACGCCGCCTCGGGTGTGCGTGCGGCGCTGGAGAAGGGCGCCGTCTCGGCGGTGGCGCTGCTGGGTCGCGAAGGCGGGTTTCTCGACAACCCCAAGCTGCGCATTCCGCTGCCGGGTTTCCTGAACGACGCGGCCAAGCTGCTGCGTGCCACCGGCCAGAAACGCCGTGTCGAGGAACTGGAGGTGGCGATGAACCGCGCCGCCGAAGCCGCGGTGCCGGAAGCCAAGAGCTTGCTGCTGTCGGCCATCAAGGCCATCAGCGTCGAAGACGCGCTGAAGCTGGTGCGTGGTGGCGACACCGCGGTCACCGACTTCTTCGTCGGCAAGACCCGGGTGCCGCTGTCCGAAAAGTTCCTGCCCATCGTCACCCAGGCCACCGAGAAGGTGCAGCTGGCCGCGCGCTACAACGCCGTGGCGTCCAAGGCCAAGGGCCTGGGCCTGGTGAAGCCGGAAGATGCCAATGTGCAGCAGTACGTCACCGGCCGCGCGCTGGACGGCTTGTTCACGGCGATCGGCGACGAGGAGAAGAAGATCCGCGCCGACCCGGTGAAAAGCGGCAGCGCGATCCTGAAGAAGGTTTTCGGCGCCTGATCAGATCAGATGACCCTCAGCGCACGCAGCCGCGTGCGCTCGGTGGCATCGATGCCGATCTCCTGCAGCACCTCGTCGGTGTGCTGGCCCAGCAGCGGCGGTGGGCGCCGCAGCGTCGGCGGCGTGGCCGAGAGCTTCATCGGGCTGGCCACCAGCTCCAGCGCGTCGACGTGGGGGTGGGTCACCGCCGTCGTCATGCCGCGCTGCTGCACCTGCGGGTCGGCAAACACGTCGCCGAGGCTGTTGATCGGCCCACAAGGCACCTTGGCCGCTTCCAGCGCCGCCAGCCAGTCGGCGCGTGGGCGTGTCTTCAGCCGTTCGGCCAGCAGCGGCACCAGCACGGCACGGTGGCGCACACGGTCGGCGTTTCTGGCGAAGCGCGGGTCGGCGGCCAGCTCGGGGCAGCCGGCGACGGCGCAGAACTTCTCGAACTGGCCGTCGTTGCCGACGGCCAGGATCAGGTGGCCGTCGGCCACCTCGAACACCTGGTAGGGCACGATGTTCTGGTGCGCGTTGCCGGCCCGTTTCGGCGCCTGCCTGGTCACCAGGTAGTTGGCGCCCAGGTTGGCCAGCATCGCCACTTGGGTGTCGAGCAAGGCCATGTCGATGACCTGGCCTTGGCCGGTGGCGTCGCGGTGGCGCAGTGCGGCGAGGATGGCCACCGTGGCGTACATGCCGGTGAACAGGTCGGCCACCGCCACACCCACCTTCTGCGGGCCGCCGCCGGGCAGGTCGTCGCGTTCGCCGGTCACGCTCATCAGCCCGCCCATGCCCTGCACGGCGTAGTCGTAGCCGGCGCGGTCGCGGTAAGGGCCGGTCTGGCCGAAGCCGGTGATCGAGCAGTAGACCAGGCGCGGGCGCGAGGCCCGCAGCGTCGCCGCGTCCAGCCCGTAACGCGCCATGTCGCCGACCTTGAAGTTCTCGACCATCACGTCGCAGCCGTCGGCCAGGCGGCGCACCAGGGCCTGGCCGTCGGGGTGGGCGATGTCGATGGTCACCGAACGTTTGTTGCGGTTGGCGCCCAGGTAATACGCGGCCTCGGCGGTGTCCCGGCCGTCGCGGTCTTTCAGGAAGGGCGGGCCCCAGCCGCGGGTGTCGTCGCCGCTGCCCGGGCGTTCGATCTTGACGACCTCGGCGCCCAGGTCGGCCAGCGTCTGTGTGCACCAGGGCCCGGCCAGCACACGCGACAGGTCGAGCACGCGGATGCCGTCCAGCGCGCCAGGAGTGAGTGGATCCATGCCGCCATTGTGTTGCAGGGCCACCGGGATAATGCCGGCATGCCCTGGACCCGAACGTTTGCACCGGCGCTGCTGCTGCTGGTGCTGGCCGGCTGCAGCCCCAGCCTGGACTGGCGCGAAGTGCGCCCCGAAGGCAGCACCGCCGCCGTGCTGCTGCCCTGCAAACCCAGCGT
>JBASTF010000494.1:0-8713 GCA_049274755.1 Rubrivivax sp.
CGCCACCGTGCTGCTGGTCGACGACCTGGTCAGCGACGCCGTGCTGCAGGCCGCGCTGCGTGGCCGGCGCAAGCCGCCGCGTGTGGTGCACGTCGGCAAACGCGGCGGCTGCAAGAGCACACCGCAGGCCTTCATCGAAAAGCTGATGGTGCACGAGGCCCTGGCCGGCGAGCAGGTGGTGCGGCTGAAAGGCGGCGACCCCTTTGTCTTCGGCCGCGGCGGCGAAGAAGCGGCGACGCTGCGTGCCCATGGTGTCGCCGTCGAGGTGGTGCACGGCATCACCGCGGGGCTGGCTGCTGCCGGTGCCCTGGGTGTGCCCTGGACGCACCGCGACCACGCCCACGGCGTGATGCTGGTCACCGGCCATGCACGCGAAGGTGGGCGTTCGCCCGACTGGGCCGTTCTCGGCGCCGCAGCCGCGCAGGGGCTGACCCTGGTGGTCTACATGGGCATCAGCCACCTGCCCGAACTGCAGCGTGGCCTGCTGGCCACGATGCCAGCGCAGACCCCGGCCGCCGTGGTGCAGAACGTCGGCAACACCGCCGAACGCCAGCTGCTGACGACGCTGGGGGCGCTGGCCGCCGACGTGCAGGCCGGCGGCTTCGGCAGCCCGGCCATCCTCATTGTCGGCGACGTGCTGCGTGCACGTGCCGCAGTGCTGGCCAGCCAGCGCGCCGCTGCCTGAGCGGAAACGCCAACGGCGCCGACGACAATCGTCGGCATGTTGTCCTTCGACGTCGTCATCGTCGGTGCCGGCGCCGCCGGCCTGTTCTGCGCCGGGCTTGCGGGCCAGCGCGGCCTGCGTGTGCTGCTGCTCGACCATGCCGAGAAGCTGGCCGAGAAGATCCGCATCTCCGGCGGCGGGCGCTGCAACTTCACGAACCGCGATGTCACGGCGGCAAACTTCCTGTCGCAGAACCCGAACTTCTGCCGCTCGGCGCTGGCGCGCTACCCGAGCAGCGCGTTCATCGCGCTGGTGCAGCGCCACGGCATCGCCTTCCACGAAAAACACCGCGGCCAGCTGTTCTGCGATGGTTCGTCCGAGCAGATCATCAACCTGCTGGCCAGCGAATGCGACGCCGGCAAGGTGCAGCGCTGGCAACCCTGTGCGGTGCAGGCCGTGCGCCAGGGCCAGGACGGTCCCGGCTTCGAACTGGACACGGCGCGTGGTAGCGTGTCCGCGCGCCGGCTGGTGGTGGCCACCGGTGGGCTGTCGATTCCGAAGATCGGCGCCAGCGACTGGGGCCTGCGTCTGGCACGCCAGTTCGGCCACACCATCGTCGAGCCGCGCCCGGCCCTGGTGCCGCTGAGTTTCGAGCCCGAACCCTGGGCACCGTTTGCGGCCCTGGCCGGGCTGTCGCTGGAAGTGACGATCGAAACCGGTGCCGGCAAGGAACGGGGCCGCTTCGTCGAGGACCTGCTGTTCACGCACCGGGGCTTGAGCGGCCCGGCCGTGCTGCAGATCTCGAGCTACTGGCGCAATGGCGAAGCGCTGCGCATTGCGCTGGCACCGGCTGGGCTGGAGCAGCGGCTGCGCGAGGCCAAGGCCGGCTCGCGCCGCCAGCTGGGCAACGAGCTCGCGGCCCTGCTGCCGTCGCGCCTGGCCGCCACCTGGCTGCAGTTGCAAGGCCTGCCGGCAGACCGGCTCCTGGCCGAGGTGAAGGACAAGGACCTGGCACGCCTGGCCGACAGCCTGCAGCGCTGGCAGATCCTGCCCAGCGGCAACGAAGGCTGGCGCAAGGCCGAGGTCATGGCTGGTGGTGTCGACACCCGGGAACTGGGCTCGCAGGGGCTGGAAAGCAAGCGCGTGCCGGGGCTGCACTTCATCGGCGAGGTCGTCGACGTCACCGGCTGGCTCGGCGGTTACAACTTCCAGTGGGCCTGGGCCTCGGCGGCGGCCTGCGCGGGAGCCTTGGCAGAAGTGCCGATTTCGGGCTAGAATCGCTGTCTTTGCTGGCAAACCCGCATAACCTTGCGTGTTCGATCCGCGGTTTCGGGAAATCCGGAACATTCCCGCCGCTGGACACCGAGCGCACTTCACTGGGATCCCTGAGTACATGACCACCATCCGCGTCAAAGAGAACGAGCCGTTCGACGTTGCCCTGCGCCGCTTCAAGCGCACCATCGAAAAGATCGGTCTGCTGACCGAACTGCGCGCGCGCGAGTTCTACGAGAAGCCCACGGCCGAGCGCAAGCGCAAGAAGGCCGCCGCGGTGAAGCGCCACTTCAAGCGCGTGCGCAGCATGCAGCTGCCGAAGAAGCTGTACTGATCAGCTTCCTGCGCTAGAAAGAACGAGGCCCGCGCGGGACGCCGCTGCGGGCCTTTTCATTTCCGGGAGACCATCACGATGAGCCTGAGAGACCGCATCAACGACGACATGAAGGCCGCGATGCGCGCCAAGGACAGCGAGCGCCTGGGCGCCATCCGCATGCTGCTGGCCGCGGCCAAGCAGCGTGAGGTCGACGAGCGCATCACGCTGGACGACAGCCAGCTGGTGACCATCGTCGACAAGCTGATCAAGCAGCGCAAGGACTCGATCGCCGCCTTCGTGCAAGGCAACCGGCAGGACCTGGCCGACAAGGAAGCGGCCGAGGTGAAGGTGCTGGAGGTCTATCTGCCGCAGCGGCTGTCGGCCGACGAGGTGCAGGCCGGCGTGGCAGCACTGGTGGCCGAACTCGGCGCCAGCGGGCCTGGCGACATGGGCCGTGTCATGGCCGCGGCCAAGGCGAAGTTCGCCGGCAATGCCGAGATGGCCGCGGTGTCGGCCGCCGTGAAGCAAGCTCTGGCAAAGTAGCGGCATGGAAACCCACCTGCCCCTGCGCCAGATCGCCGCCGACGTCTGTGTCGCCCCGCAGCTCAGCCCCGATGCGATGGCCGAAGCCGCGCGCCTGGGCTTCAAGAGCGTGATCAACAACCGCCCCGACCACGAACACGGGCCCGACCAGCCGACCAGCGCCGAGATCGAGGTCGCGGCCAAGGCCGCAGGCCTGGTGTACCGCCACCTGCCGGTGGACGGGGGCTACCAGTCGCCCGAGCAGATTGCGGCGATGGCCCAGCTGCTGCAGGAACTGCCGCGGCCGCTGCTGGCCTTCTGCCGCTCGGGCGCACGCTCGACGCGGCTGTTCCAGCAGGCCGTCGGCGGCTGAACGCCGCCGCATGGCGGCCCGGCGCTGCCGGGCCGCCAGCGCGCTTTACAGCTTCTGCGACTGCATGAAGTCGTCGAAGCCGGCTTCGGTGAAGCGGAACCAGAGGTTGGCGTCGCGGCGGAACGCGGCGTAGTCCTCGTAGATCTTCTTCCAGGCCGGGTTGCTGGCCGACAGCTCGCTGTACAGCGCCAGCGACTCCTTGAAGGCCGCTTCCATGATGTCCTTGGGGAAGCGGAACAACTTGGCCCCGTTGGCCACCAGGCGCTTCAGCGCCGCCGGGTTGCGCATGTCGTACTTGGCCTGCATGTCGACGTGGGCGTAGGCCGAGGCCGCCTCGACGATGGCCTTGTACTCCGGCGTCAGCGCGTCGTAGGCCTTGCGGTTCAGGAAGAAGTCGATCTGCGGGCCGCCTTCCCACCAGCCCGGGTAGGCGTAGAACGGTGCCACCTTCTGGAAGCCCAGCTTCTCGTCGTCGTAGGGGCCCACCCACTCGGCGGCGTCGATCGTGCCTTTTTCCAGCGACTGGTAGATCTCGCCGCCGGGGATGTTCTGCGGCACGCCGCCCAGGCGCTCGATGACACGACCGGCGAAGCCGCCGATGCGGAACTTCAGGCCCTTCACGTCGGCCAGCGTCTTCAGTTCCTTGCGGAACCAGCCGCCCATCTGGGCGCCGGTGTTGCCGCCGGGGAAGCTGATCATGTTGTAGTTCGCGTAGAACTCGCGCATCAGCTTCAGGCCGTTGCCTTCGTAGGTCCAGGCGCTCATCTGGCGGCTGTTCAGGCCGAAGGGGATGGCGGCACCGATGGCGAAGGTCGGGTCCTTGCCGAAGAAGTAGTAGGGCACCGTGTGGCAGGCCTCGATGGTGGCGTTCTGCACACCGTCGACGACGCCGAAAGCCGGCACCAGCTCGCCGGCCGCATGCACGCTGATCTGGAACTTGCCGCCCGACATGTCGGACACCTTCTTCGCGAAGACCTCGGCACCGCCGTAGATCGTGTCCAGCGACTTCGGGAAGCTCGAGGCCAGGCGCCAGCGGATGTTGGCCTGGGCCTGCACGATGGCCGGGGCCACGCCGGCAGCCAGCACGCCGGCCAGACCGGCGCCATGAACGAAGGAACGTCTTTCCATGGATGAATGTCTCGATGTTGTGGCCGTCGGAACAACGGCCCGCGCGCGAATTCTAGGCAGCGCGCCGCTGCATCTCTGCAGCATCGTGCGGCGCCAAAACGACAAGAGGCCCCTCGCGGGGCCTCTTGCTGCTGGCGGCTCCGACGCTGTCGCTCAGAGCTTCTGCTGCTGCATGAAGTCGTCGAAGCCCGACTCGGTGAAGCGGAACCACAGGTTCTGGTCGCGGCGGAAGGCGGCATAGTCTTCATAGACCTTCTTCCACGCCGGGTTGCTGGCCGAGAGTTCGCTGTACAGCGCCATCGCCTCCTTGAAGGCCGCTTCCATCGTGTCCTTGGGGAAGCGGAACAGCTTGGAGCCGCCGGCCACCAAGCGCTTCAGCGCCGCCGGGTTGCGCGCGTCGTACTTGGCCTGCATGTCGACGTGGGCATGCGAGGCCGCGGCCTCGACGATGGCCTTGTACTCGGCCGACAAGCCGTTGTAGGCCTTGTCGTTGATGAAGAAGTCCAGCTCCGGGCCACCTTCCCACCAGCCCGGGTAGGCGTAGAACGGGGCCACCTTGTAGAAGCCCAGCTTCTCGTCGTCGTAGGGGCCCACCCACTCCGCGGCGTCGATCGTGCCTTTTTCCAGCGACTGGTAGATCTCGCCGCCAGGGATGTTCTGCGGCACGCCGCCGATGCGCTCGAGCACCTTGCCGCCGAAGCCGCCGATGCGGAACTTCAGGCCCTTGATGTCGGCCAGCGACTTCACTTCCTTGCGGAACCAGCCGCCCATCTGCGCACCGGTGTTGCCGCCGCAGAAGTTGACGATGTTGTACTTGGCGTAGAACTCGCGCATCAGCTTCATGCCGTTGCCTTCGTACATCCAGGCGCTCATCTGGCGGCTGTTCAGGCCGAAGGGAATGGCGCAGCCGAGCGCAAAGGTCGGGTCCTTGCCGAAGAAGTAGTACGGCGCCGTGTGCGCCATCTCGATGGTGGCGTTCTGCACGCCGTCGACGACGCCGAAGGCCGGCATCAGTTCGCCGGCCGCATGCACGCTGACCTGGAACTTGCCGCCCGACATGTCGGACACCTTCTTCGCGAACACCTCGGCAGCGCCGAAGATGGTGTCCAGCGACTTCGGGAAGCTCGATGCCATGCGCCAGCGGATGTTGGCCTGCGCGTGGACGATGGCCGGGGCCACGCCGGCGGCCAGCACGCCGGCCAGGCCGGCGCCGTGAACGAAGGAACGACGTTCCATGGTGATGTGTCTCCTCAAGCTGCAATGGGCATGTGCCGCTGCCGCGGGGCCACAGCCCCGCCGGCACGACGGTCCTGCCAGTGTGTGCAGGCGCAGCTTGAAACTTCCTGAATTTCGGGTTTGTCCGGGGCGGGTTGCCCCGGGAACCCGCGGCCTTCAGGCGCCGGCGAGCTTCATGTCTTCGACGATCACCGAGCCGATGGACTTGCTGCCGGCGTTGTAGACATCGGCACCGATGGCGGCGATGCGCTGGAACATCTCGCGCAGGTTGCCGGCGATCGTGACCTCGTGCACCGGGTGCACGATGCGCCCGCCCTCGACCCAGAAGCCGGCCGCGCCGCGCGAGTAGTCGCCGGTGACGTAGTTGACGCCCTGCCCCATCAGCTCGGTGACGAAGAGCCCGCGGCCGAGTTTCTTCAGCATCGCGTCCAGGCTGTCGCCGGGCTTGGTGCGCCGGCTCGTCATCGCCAGGTTCTGCGAACCGCCGGCATGGCCGGTGGTCTGCAGCCCGAGCTTGCGCGCCGAATAGCTGGACAGGAAATAACCCTGCACGACCCCGGCCGTGAGCACCTGGCGCGGCTGCGTGCGCACGCCTTCGTCGTCGAAGGGCGCGCTGCCCTTGCCCTTCAGCACATGTGGGTCTTCGACGATGTCGACATGGGTGGGCAGCACCTGCTGGCCCAGGCTGTCGACGAGGAAACTGGCCTTGCGGTACAGCGCACCGCCCGAGGTGGCCTGCACATAGGCCCCCAGCAGGCCGGCCGCGACGGTGCTTTCGAACAGCACCGGCACCTGGGCCGTCGGCACACGGCGCGACTGTAGCCGCGACAGCGCACGTTCTGCGGCGTAGCGGCCCACGGCCTCGGGCGCGGCCATCTCGACGGCGTCGCGCATCGAGGTGTACCAGGCGTCGCGCTGCATGTTGCGGCCACGGCCGGCGATGGGGCTGACCGAGATGTAGTGCCGCGAACTGGCGTAACCGCCGCGGAAGCCGCGGCTGTTGCCGGCCCAGAAGTGCGATTGCTGCGCCGAGACGCCGGCACCTTCGGAGTTCGTGATGCGGCGGTTCACGCCCAGCGCCGCGGCTTCGCAGCGGCGTGCGATCTCGGCAGCATCTTCGGCGTTGACGGCCCAGGGGTGGAACAGCTGCAGGTCGCGCGCGACCTCGGCGGCCGTGGCCAGGTTGGCGGCATCGGGCAGGCCGGCAGCCGGGTCTTCGGCGGTGAAGCGGGCGATGTCGTAGGCCGCCTGCACCGTCTGCCGCAGCGCCGCGGCGCTGAAGTCCGAGGTGCTGGCATTGCCGCGGCGCTGGCCCAGGTAGACGCTGACGCCCAGCGACTTGTCGCGGTTGCGCTCGACGTTCTCGAGTTCGCCCATGCGCACCGACACCGACAGGCCCACGCCTTCGCTGACCTCGGCCCCGGCATCGCTGGCGCCGAGCTGCTTGGCGAGCGCCAACGCGTCTTCGACGATCTGCTGGAACTGTTCGCGGCGGTAGCTGAAACCGGTGTGGTCCTGCGGGGCGTGCTGGCTGGAAGGCATGGCGACTATGATACCGGCCCCCCTTCAGCACCCCGGCCCATGGCAAAGCGTGCGGCGCCGCACCGCGGCATCGACATCCACTACGGCGAGTCCGGCGACGGCGACAGCACCGCCGAACGCCCCAGCAAAACCCAGCTGAAGCAGAAGTCCCACGACCTGCAGGACCTGGGCGAACAGGTGGCGGCGCTGTCCGACGCACGGCTGGCGCGCATCGAGATGCCCGAGGCGCTGCGCGACGCCATCGCCGAGTTCCGCCGCACGCGGTCGCACGAAGGCAAGCGCCGCCAGCTGCAGTACCTGGGCAAGCTGATGCGCTCGGCCGACGAAGCCGTGCTGCGCGAAGCCGTGGCCGAGGCCACGCTGGGCTCGGCCAGGGAAACGCTGCGCCTGCACGAAACCGAGCGCTGGCGCGACGCACTGATTGCCGACGACAAGGCGCTGGACACCTGGCTCGCCGAACACCCGGACACCGACATCCAGCAACTGCGCAGCCTGGTGCGTGCCGCGCGCCGCGACGCGGCGCTGCCGCCCGAGAAACGCCAGTCGCGCAACCACCGCGAACTGTTCCAGTTCCTCAAGCCCCTCATCACCGTCGCATGAGCAGCAGCAACAGCTTCGATCCGGTCCGCATCGGCGTCGTCTCCATCAGCGACCGCGCCAGCAGCGGGGTCTACGAGGACAAGGGCATCCCGGCGCTGAAAGCCTGGCTGTCGCAGGCGCTGAAGAACCCCATCGACTGGCAGGAGCGGCTGATCCCCGACGAGCAGGACGGCATCAGCAGCACGCTGCGTGAACTGGTGGACACGGTGCGGTGCGACCTGGTGCTCACCACCGGCGGCACCGGCCCCGCGCCGCGCGACGTGACGCCCGAAGCCACGCTGGCGGTGGCGCACAAGGTGATGCCAGGTTTCGGCGAACAGATGCGGCAGATCAGCCTGGCCTTCGTGCCCACGGCCATCCTCTCGCGCCAGGTGGCGGTGGTGCGCGGCCAGGCCCTGATCATCAACCTGCCGGGCCAGCCCAAGGCCATTGCCGAGACGCTGCAAGGCCTGCCGCAGCAGACGCCGCCGGTGCAGGGCATCTTCGCGGCGGTGCCTTATTGCATCGACCTCATCGGCGGGCCTTACCTCGAAACGAACGACGCGTTCTGCCAGGCCTTCCGGCCGAAGAGCGCGATCCGGCCACCCAAGGCCTGAAGTCGCAGCGGCGCAGCGGCGCCGAAACAACTGCAACGGGTATCCGGGTTGGATGAAGCGGGCGTGAAACCGCAGCGGCCGAGACTGCCGTCCGTGGTGCACGACACCACGCCTTCCAACCACAACGACACCGACCATGAAGACGAACGTTTCGACCCTGACCCGCCTGGCCCTGCTGGCCCTGGCCCTCATCGGCAATGGCGCACACGCTGCGCCCAACACCCCGGTGGATGTGCAACGCCCGGCTGTGCGCGACTGCTGCGGCGGCGCTGGTGGCTACGAGCCGCCGGCCGGCCTGAACGGCTGGCAGCCGGCCCAGCGCCAGGCGCTGCCGCTGAGCGCACGTGGTGGCCTCATCGGCCAGCAGGACCCCCCGCAAGGCCTGAACGGCTGGCAGCCCACGCTGCGCACCGCGCTGCCCACCAGCGGCCAGCGCTGACCCGGGGCCGGCACGGTGCGCCCGC
>JBASTF010000495.1:0-3454 GCA_049274755.1 Rubrivivax sp.
GCTGCCGCCCGCGCTGCGTGCCGCGTTCGAACCGGGTTTTGGCGCCGACCTGTCGCCGCTGCGCCTGCATGCCGATGCGGCGGCGCAGGCACGCAGCGCCGAGCTCGGTGCACGGGCCTTCAGCATCGGCGGCGACATCCATGTCGGCCGCGGCGAGTACGCACCGCAGACGGCACGTGGCCGCCAACTGCTGGCGCACGAGATCGCGCACACGCTGCAGCCGGCGGCGCGTGGGCGGGTGATGCGCAAGACGCTGACCGACCTGCCGCAGTCCACGCGGCTGGCGATCCAGGTCTCGCGCACGCCGCCGGCGCCGGCCGACCTGGCGACCTGGGTGACGAACTACTTCAACCCCAAGAGCGGCACCAGCCGCACACCCGGGCTGCCGGTGGAATATGGCGCCGAGATCAGCGACGCGCAGCAGCAAAAGGGCCTGGCTGCGGTGGCGGCCGAGTTGCTGGCGGTGTCGCACGTGGTCGTGACGCCGAAGACGGAGACCGAACCCGAGCAGCGCACGAACACCGACCCCGAAAACTGGCCACTGGGTCCGAACAACCTGCTCGACCTGGCGCTGGACCTGCGGGCCTGGGGCGGCGAGCACGCGGTGTTCCGTTTCGTGCGCTACAGCGACGGCGGCAGCGAGAAGCTGCTGATCGAAAAGACCCATGTCATCGCTGCGGCCGGCACCACGGCCACGACGGTGCCGGCGGTCAGCGGCACCCACACCGGCAGCATCACGGTGGGCAAGATCAAGATCGACATCGACAGCAGCTTCGGCGACGCGCGCGGCAAGACCATCGAAGACGCCGTCGCACTGCTGCCCGAACTGCTGCGCGCCAAGGCCGATGGCCTGCGGTTTGTCGATGCCGGCAGCGGCCAGGGGCCGGGCGGCGAAAACGGCCACTACGACGCGCTGGCCGACCGTGTGGACCTGTACGGCGCGCTGTTCGCCGCATCGACACGCCAGGTCGGCAGCGCCGACAACACGGCCTACCAGATCGTGCACGAGATCGGCCACGCCGTGGACCTGCGGCCGCTGTTCGCCGCCCAGCGTGCACGGGATGCCGCTGTTGCGGCGAAAAAGAAGCTCGAGGCGCCGCAGCCCGTCGACGTGAACAACCTCGACCCGCTGTCCGGGCTGGGCGACGACAAGCCCGACCCGCAGCGCCAGGCCCAGATCGCCAAGCTGCAGAAAGAGATCGACACGCAGAACGCCGCGATGGCCAGCGCCAAGTCGATCGCCGGCAGCGAGGTGGGGGGCGACACCGAATCGATGCTCACCGAATTCGCGAAAGCCCTGGCGGCCGACGGCGTGACGGCGGTGAAAGATGCGAAGAAGCGCAATGCCGCCGTCGAGGCGGCCAACGCCGCCAACCCCAGCGGCCCGCAGAAGCCGCTGGAGAAGATGCTGTCCAACAGTGGCAGCGTGTCGCGTTATGCCGCCACCGACCTGATGGAAGCCTATGCCGAGAGCTACTCGCTCTACGTGCTGGACGAGGCCTTGCTGAAGGCGCTGCGGCCCAAGACCCACGCCTACTTCGTGAAGGCCATGCCGAAGACGGCGCCCGGCGCCAAGCCCTGAGCGCGCCCCGGCCGTGGCCGGCGCTGGTGTTGCCTAGCGGAACGGGTTCGCTGTCGCGAACCACAGCCCGATGCCGGTGGCGATGATGAAGGCGCCATCGAGCACGCCGACGAGCAGGAAGACCTTGGTCTGCAGCTTGTCCATCAGCTCGGGCTGGCGCGCCGAGGCCTCGAGGTACTTCGCGGCCATGACGCCGATGCCCAGGCAGGAGCCGATGGCGCCGAGACCGATCATGTGGCCCACGGCCAGCGGGGTGAGGTTGATGCCGTCCATGCGGCTGTCCTTTCTGTCGTCGAGGGGTGGCTTATGCTGGCGCCCACAAGGCCGCGCGTCGATGACCTGGCAGGTCATCGCGCCGCGCCACGAGGGAGGGTTACCGCATGGGTTACATCGCGCGCCATTGGCGCGGCGAGTTGTCGCTGCCGCTGAGTTTCTGGGTCAACAACGGCTTGCTGATGCTGCCGCTGGGCCTGGGCATCGGCTTCCTGATGGTGTGGATCGCCGTCTGGGGCCAGAGCCTGCAGGCGGCCAGCGTGGCGCTGCTGGTCGGCGCGGCGCTGCTGCTGCTGCTGTCGGTCTGGGGCACGGTCGGCGCCTGGCGCGCTGCCAACACCTACCTCGACGAAGGTGGCACACCGGGCTGGGGCATGGCGGCCAAGCTGCTGCTGTTTGTCGGCACGCTGCTGAACCTGGGCACGATGGGGGCCGACCTGCTGCCGCAGCTGCCGATGCATCTGCGCCAGGTGCTGGGCCAGGACCCGATCGGTCGCCTGGAGATGCGCCTGGCCGCCGACGGCCGCACGGTCACGCTCAGCGGGCCCTTCGGCATGGGTGCCGCGCCGCGGTTCCAGCGCCTGCTGCAGACGGCGCCGCAGCTGCGCCAGGTGCTGCTGGATTCGCCCGGCGGGCGCTTGTTCGAAGCGCACGAGATCGCCCAGCAGGTGAAGGCACGTGGCCTCAGCACACGTGCCAGCGCCGATTGCGCCAGTGCCTGCACGCTGGTGTTTGTGGCCGGCACGCAGCGCAGCCTGGCACCCGGTGCACGCCTGGGGTTCCACCGCGCCAGCGTGCCCTCGCTGAACCCCTTGCACGACCAGCTGGCCAATCTGAAGCTGGCGTCCTTGTACGACGAAGCCGGCCTGCCGCGCGACTTCATCGTCCGTGTGCTGGCCGTGCCGGCGCAGCGCATGTGGTTCCCGGTGGCCGAGCAGCTGATCAACGCCGGCATCCTGCCGCGGCCCAGGCTGCTGCCCGAGTTGCCGCCGCCGCTGCCGGCGGACACACCGCTGGCCAGCTACCGCGAGTTGCTGGGTGAAAACCTGCTGTGGCTGGCGCTGGAACAACGCCAGGCCGGCGCCATCGACGATGCCGCGCAGCGCATGCAGCAGGCGCGGCAACGCGGCCTGGAACTCGATGCGGTGGCGCAGGAAGCGCAGTCGGCCGCGCTGGCCGCCGTGCCCACGGTGTTGCGCAGCGCCGGTGCCGGCGCGCTGGACCGTTATCTCGCGTTGCTGTCGGCCGAACTGCGGGAACGCCGCAGCGAAGGCGATGCCGCCTGCCAGGCGCTGCTGGGCAGTGCCGGTGGTCTGGAATCGCCCCGCTGGGTGGACTGGATGCAAACGGCCTTGCTGGAGCCCGCCGACCCGCAGCCCGCGCGGGCGCTGACAGGATTTAAAGAAGCGATTTATAAGCCTTATGGCATGCTTCTCATTACCGGTCCTACAGGAAGCGGCAAAACGACAACTCTTTACTCTGCCCTCTCCGAGCTTAACAAGCCAGACGTCAATATCTCTACCGCTGAAGATCCAGTCGAGTATAACCTGATGGGAATCAATCAGGTGCAGGTCCGCGATGAGATCGGTCTTAATTTTG
>JBASTF010000496.1:0-3708 GCA_049274755.1 Rubrivivax sp.
GTGCTGGACGGCCAGGTGAGCGGCCTGGGCCCGGCCGGCTTCGACAACCGGCCGGTGGCCGGCGCCACCGTCGAGGTCTACACCGTCGACCCCGCCACCGGCGCACGCCGCGGCGCCGCACTGCACCGCAAGACCACAGCCGCCGACGGCCGCTGGGGGCCGTTCGCCACCACGCCCACCGCGTATCACGAGTTTGTCGTCAGCACACCGGGCCATGCCACGCTGCATGTCTACCGCAGCCCCTTCCCGCGCAGCAGCAGCCTGGTGCATTTCCGCGCCGAACGTCTGGCCGATGCCGACAAGGCCGCGGCCTCGGTCGTCACGCTGGTGCGGCCACGCGGCTACTTCGGGCTGCCGCGCGACAGCATCGTCTTCGACGGTGCAGCCCCACCCGGTGTGCCGCCGGGGGTGGCCGGTGTGGCAGCCAGCCGGCTGCGGCTGAAGGACAGCGGCCGCAGCGTCGTTGCCGACTACAGCTCGGGCGCACTGCGCGAGCGGCTGGCCGGCATCGCCTGGCCCGCCGCCGAGAACCGCCTCGTCGTGCTCGAACTGCAGGACTGAACTACTTCGGCCGGATGGCGTCGGCCGTGCCCTGGATGAAGGCCTTCACCTTCTCCACCTCCTCGGGTTTCAGCTTGCCGCTGAAGTCGGGCATGCCGTTGCCCTTCAGCTGGCCATAGACGAACTTGTCGAGGTTGGCGATGGTGCTCTGCGCCGAATAACCCAGGTTGGGAATGTTGCCGCCGCGGTCCACCCCCGGCACGCCGTGGCAGAACACGCAGTTGCTGACGTACAGCGCCGTGCCTTCGGGCACATGTTTGGCGTCGTAGGGCACACCTTGCAGCAACGCGTTCAGCTTGTATTCGACGAAGTCCGGCGCCTTGGCCGTGGCACCGAGCGCGAAGGTGTAGACCGTGCCCGGCCCCTTGCGTTCGCTGGCGCGCGCCGCCAGGCCGTAGACCCCGCCCCAGCCCACGGCCACCGAGACGTACTGCCTGCCGTCGACCTCGTAGGTCACCGGCGCTGCGACGACACCGGTGCCCACCGGCGCTTCCCACAGCTTGCCGCCGCTCTTTGCGTCGTAGGCCACGAAGCGCCCGTCGGCCGTGCCCTGGAACACCAGGTTGCCGGCCGTCGCCAGCGTGCCGCCGTTCCATGGCGAGACATGCTCGTGGCGCCACACTTCCTTCTGCGCCACCGGGTCCCAGGCCACCAGGCGACCGAAAGGCGCGCTCTTCGGCGGCTCGATGTTGGCGAACATGCCCAGGTTCCAGCCCACGCCGCTGTGCGGTTCACCGGGGCGCACGCCGTTGAACTTCCAGTCCTTGTTGTCCATCAGGTTCACCGGGATGCCCTGCACCGGCATGTAGACCAGGCCGGTCTGCGGGTTGAAGGACATCGGGTGCCAGTTGCGGGCACCGAAGGCGCTGGGGATGATCTCGCGCGGCCGGTCGACCACACGGGCCAGCGGTGTCTCGATCGGGCGCCCGGCCTTGTCGTAGCCGGTGGCCCAGTTCACGTCGACGAAGTTCTGCGCCGAGATGAATTTGCCGTTGGTGCGGTCGATGACGAAGAAGAAGCCGTTTTTCGGCGCGTGCAGGATCACCTTGCGCGGCTTGCCCTCGATCTTCAGGTCGGCCAGGATCATCGGCTGCGTGCTGGTGAAGTCCCAGTTGTCGCCCGGTGTCTCCTGGTAGTGCCAGACGTAGCGGCCGGTGTCGGGGTTCAGCGCCACGATGCTGGCCAGGTACAGGTTGTCGCCGCCGGCCGGGCTGCGCTTGGCGCGGGCCCAGGGGCTGCCGTTGCCGGTGCCCACGTACATCAGGTTCAGGTCGGGGTCGAAGGTCAGCGTGTCCCAGGCCGTGCCACCGCCGCCGGCTTCCCACCACTTGCCGGCCGCGTCCCAGGTCTTGGCGGCCTTGGCCATCGAGGCGTCCTCGAAAGGCTTGTTCGGGTCGCCCGGCACCGTGAACCAGCGCCACTTCTGCGCGCCGGTGTCGGCGTCGTAGGCGGTGATGTAGCCGCGCACGCCGTATTCGGCACCGCCGTTGCCGATGATGACCTTGCCCTTGAAGACACGCGGCGCGCCGGTGATGGTGTACGAGTGCTTGCGGTCGACGATGGTGTCTTTTTCCCAGACCTTGACGCCGGTGGCCGCATTCAGCGCAAACAGCCGGCCGTCGTAGCTGGCGACAAAGACCTTGCCCTTCCACAGCGCCACGCCGCGGTTGACGACGTCGCAGCAGCCCTTGAAGCCGCCGGCGCGGTCGACCTGCGGGTCGAAGCTCCACAGCCGCTTGCCGCTGCGCACGTCCACCGCATGCACGATGCTCCACGAGGCAGTGACGTACATCACCCCGTCCACCACCAGTGGCGTGGCCTCGACGCCGCGTGTGGACTCCAGGTCGTAGCTCCAGGCCAGGCCCAGTTGCTTCACGTTGCCGGTGTCGACCTGTTTCAGCCGCGAGAAACGTGTTTCGGCGTAGTCCAGGCCATGGCTGGGCCAGTCGCGGCTGTTTGCGGCATTGGCCTGGATGGCGGCGCCATCGATGCGTGCGGTGGCGGCCTGGATGTGCTCGGGCGAGCCTTTGGCGGGCTGGGCCGCAACGGGCCAGGCCGCGGCTGCGCAAAGCGCCAGGCACAGCGGCGCTGCCCAGTGCCGGAGGGCGGGCTTCAGGTTCATGCTGTCTCCTCGCTTCCTTGAAGGTGGGCTGAGAAGGCAACAGCCCGCACCGGCCATGGAAGCTGGAGCCGGCGCAGAGGAAGCATCGCGCGCCGGGTGGGGGCCGCCCAACAGCGTACTTTCCCGGATGAGCCCTTGTTCCAACTCAGGACAGACTGCGGCCCATGTCGCAGCCCCAAGCCACGACGCCATTGCCGGCGCAGCCTTTTTTCGCCCTGCCCACCCAGCGTGTGGACCTGGCGCGTGAACGTTTCTTCGGCGGCGGCCAACGGCCCACCGGCCTGGTCAGCGAACCCGTCATCCAGTCCTGGTCACGCTGCGTCGGCGCCCACCGCAGCCCGCGCGAGGCCCTGGCCTTCGACCCCGTCACGCGCAGCCGGCTGCATGCCACGCTGACACGCAACCGCCCGCTGCTGGGCGCCGCCGCCATCGAACTGGCGCGGCTGGAAGCGGCGCTGGCCAGCACCGGCTGCCGTGTGCTGCTGACCGATGCCGAAGGTGTGATCGTGCATGCCACGCAGGTGGTGGCCAGCCCGCTGGAACCGGTGCTGAAAAGTGCGGCGCGGGTCGGCGTCAACCTGGCCGAAGGCTGTGTCGGCACCAATGCGCCGGCCGTGGTGGTGAAGACCGGGCAGCCTGTCACCGTGCATGGCGCCGAACACTACTTCGATTGCATCCGCACGCTGCACTGCGCGGCCGCACCCATCCGCGACGGCCGCGGCCAGCTCGTCGGCGTGCTGGACCTGACACTGGAGGCGCGCGCCTTCGGCTTCGACGCCGCGGCCCTGGTCGGTGTTTATGCCACGGCCATCGAAAACCGCCTGCTCGAAGCTGCGGCGCACGAACACCTGGTGCTGCAGTTCCAGGTCTGCCAGACCATGCTGGGCACACCGCTGCAAGCCCTGGTGGGCGTGGGCAGCGATGGCCGTGTGGCCTGGCTGAACAGCACGGCGCAGCAGCTGCTGGGCCCTGGCAGCGGCCCCGACATGCCGGCCGAACAAGGTTTCGGCGCCACGCTGCCCGGC
>JBASTF010000497.1:0-9849 GCA_049274755.1 Rubrivivax sp.
GCCTGCAGCAGGGCCGCGGCCAGCAGCGCGACCAGGCGCCTCATTCGGCGTCGCGCGCCAGGCGTTCGCTGTGCCAGTAGACGTCGTCGCCGCCGTCCACACGGTTCAGCACGCGGGCCAGCACAAACAGCAGATCCGACAAGCGGTTCAGGTACTGGCGCGGCGCTTCGTTGACGGCTTCGGTGGCCGCCAATGCCACCACGGCCCGTTCGGCGCGCCGCGCCACCGTGCGGCTGACATGGGCCAGCGCCGCGGCGCGTGTGCCGGCCGGCAGGATGAATTCCTTCAGCCGCGGCAGCTGCGCGTTGTGCTGCGCCAGCGCCTCGTCCAACCGCAGCACGGCAGCAGGCTTGAGCAGCTCGTAGCCCGGGATCGAGAGTTCACCGCCGAGGTTGAACAGCTCGTGCTGGATGGTCACCAGCAGTTCGCGCACCTCGCCAGGCAGCGTTTCGGCCAGCAGCACGCCGAGGCCGGAGTTCAGTTCGTCGACGTCGCCCATGGCTTGCACGCGCAGTGCGTCCTTGCGGGTGCGCGTGCCGTCGCCGAGCCCGGTGCTGCCGTCGTCGCCGGTGCGGGTGGCGATCTGCGAGAGTCGATTGGCCATGCACCATGCTAGCAGTGCCCCTGGGCGGGCGCCGGTCTGCAAGCACCGATGTGAGCAGCCGCTTCTTCAGGTAAGCGGGTCGGGCCTCAGGTAAGCCGGGCAACGCACGGCAAAAGCAATGGCCACGGCGTGGCAGCGGCGCTGCAATGCAGGCATCCACCCACTCTTGGAGGTTCTCCGATGATGTCCCGACGACACCCCCTCGCCATCCAGGCCATGGCTGTGATCGGCCTCAGCGCCGCCGCCTTCGGCATCCAGGCCCAGGGCAGCACGCCCAGCGGTGGCGGGCTCGACAGCAAGCAGGTGGCCGCCGCGTTCAAGCGTGTCGACACCAACCAGGACGGCAAGCTCTCTCGCGAAGAAGCGGCGCGGCTGCCGGCCGTGGCCGAGCGTTTCGAAGCGCTCGACAAGGACAGGGATGGCGCGCTGACGATGGACGAGTTCAGCGCCGGCTTCGCGTCGGGCAAGTAGATCGGGCAAGTAGGGCGGCTCAGGCGCCGGCCGGCGTCCTGCCTAGAATCGGCCTTCCGTTGCGACAGCTAGCAAAGAAGGCCGCCATGAACGCACCGACCGAACTTCATCTGCCCGTCGAGTTGCGCCCGGTCCCCGCGTCCATGCTGGCGGCCTTGCGCGAACGTTTCGGCGAGCGCTGCTCCACGGCCGCCGCGGTGCGTGAACAGCATGGCCGCGACGAAAGCCCGTTCCCGGTGACACCGCCGGAAGCCGTGGTGTTCTGCGAGAGCATCGAGGATGTCTCTGCCGCGGTGGCACTGGCCGCCGAACATGCGGTGCCGGTGATCGCCTATGGCACCGGTTCGTCGCTGGAAGGCCATCTGCTGGCGGTGCAGGGCGGCATCAGCGTCGACGTGTCGCGCATGACGGCCATCGTGCGCCTGAACCCCGAGGACCTGACGGTCACCGTGCAGGCCGGTGTGACACGTGAGCAGCTGAACCGCGAGATCAAGGACCAGGGCCTGTTTTTCCCCATCGACCCCGGTGCCAACGCCAGCCTCGGCGGCATGGCCGCCACGCGCGCCAGCGGCACAAACGCCGTGCGCTACGGCACGATGCGCGAAAACGTGCTGGGCCTGACGGTGGTGACGGCCAGCGGCGAGGTTGTGAAGACCGGCACGCGGGCGAAGAAGTCCTCGGCGGGCTACGACCTGACGCGGCTGTTTGTCGGCAGCGAAGGCACGCTGGGTGTGATCACCGAGGTGACGCTGAAGCTCTACCCGCTGCCCGAGGCGGTGAGCGCGGCGATCTGCCATTTCTCGGACGTCGCCGCCGCGGTGAACACGACGATCCAGACCATCCAGATGGGCGTGCCGATCGCACGCTGCGAGCTGCTGGACCTGAACGCCGTGCGTTTCATCAACGCCCAGAGCAAGCTCGGCCTGCGTGAACAGCCGATGCTGCTGATGGAGTTCCACGGCAGCGAAGCCGGCGTGAAGGAGCAGGCCGAGATGGTGCAGGCCATCGCCAGCGAACTGGGCGGCGAGAACTTCGAGTGGGCCAGCACACCCGAGGAACGCACGCGGCTGTGGACGGCACGGCACAAGGCCTACTTCGCCGGCATGACGCAGAACCCCGGTTGCCGCACCGTCACCACCGACACCTGTGTGCCGATCTCGCGCCTGGCCGAGATCATCGAAACCAGCGTCAGCGAAGCCGATGCCTCAGGCCTGCCGTATTACATCGTCGGCCATGTCGGCGACGGCAACTTCCACCTCGCCTACCTGGTGAAAGACGGCGACGCCGCGCAGCGTGCGCAAGCCGAGGCCATGAGCCACCGCATGGTGCAGCGCGCCATCGCGCTGGAAGGCACCTGCACCGGCGAACACGGCATCGGCCTGCACAAGATGGGTTTCCTGGTCGACGAGGCCGGCGCCGGCGCCGTCGACCTGATGCGTCAGGTCAAGCGTGCGCTGGACCCGAAGAACATCATGAACCCGGGCAAGATCTTCAGCCTTTGACGACCGCAGCGCGCCGGTTGTTGCGGCGTGCGCTGGCACCGACCAGGCCCAGGCCCGCCACCAGCATGGCCCAGGTGCCGGGCTCGGGCACCGGCGCCAGACTGTCGAGGTAACCCTGCATGATCTGCGCGGTGTTGTACGCGTAGCCGGGTGTCTGCAGCGCGTTGAACGAGAGGTTCCAGCCGATCGCGTCGAACAGCCCCAGGTCCTGCGCCGTCACGATGCCTTGCTGGCACAGGCCGCCCGTCGGGTCCATGACGCCGATCTGCGGTTCCAGCAGTTGGGTGCAGCTGACGCCGTCGTGGATGCGCAGACCTTCTTTCCAGTGCGAGGTCTGGAAGCCGTCGGCGCCCGACGAAAAGCCCGAGCGGCCGAACAGCTGGCTGGCGCCGCCGTCGATCGAGAAGTACGGGTCGCCGCCCCATGTGAAGTTCGACGCGCCGTCCTTGTAGCGGAACATGTCGGTGTTCGACGGCGTGGAGTTGTTCGTGCTGCCGCTGGCCACTGCGCTGGTGAAGCCCAGCACATGGCCGATCTCGTGCACGGCGACGCTGACGAAGTCCGAGCCCGTCACCTGGAAGCCGTTGCGGGTGTCGAAGTCGAAGGCACGCAGCGAGTTGAAGGTGATGGTGCCGTCGGTGGCCGTGGCGGTGCCCGTGTACAGGCCCAGCGCCTTCTGCAGCGCGGTGTTCAGCCGCACGTTGGTGGCACTGAAGGCCGCCAGATTGGAGGTGGCGATGCCATCGAGCACCGAGGTCGCATCGGCGGTCAGCGCCGAGCGCCACGAGCCCTGCGTCTTCGTGCCCGAGGTGCTCGAGGCCTGGCCCAGCGTGGTCTCGGCCAGCACCGAGAAGCCGACACGCAGGTTGATCGTGACGTTGTCGGTCAGCACCGACTCCCAGTAGTAGGCTGCCGCGGCAAAGCCGGTGTAGGCATCGGTGCCGACATCGACCCCGCCGTTGTTGATGAGGTTGATGGTCAGCGCGTTGGCGCTGCCGACCGCTCCCAGACCCATGACCGCAGCCGTTGCCATGGCTGCCAGATGGTGACGCTTCGCTTGCACGGTGTTGTTCCTCTCGGTCCCAAACAAGCGGCCGATGGTGACGCAGTGCAGCAAGCGCGTGAAGGGCTTGTGTGCGACAGCGCCGAACACCCCCCGCGTTCGAGGGGGATGCACCGGTCAGGTCTGCGCCGGCCCCGGCACCGTCCAGCGTTTGGTCACGTCGCCCTTGGCGTTGGTGCTTTCCAGGTGCACGCCGAAGCCCCACAGCCGTGCGACGTGTTTCAGCACCTCGGTGGCCGTGTCGTGCAACGGCCTGTCGTTGTGCTGGAAATGGCGCAGCGTCAGGCTGCGGTCGCCGCGCAGGTTAACGTTCCAGACCTGGATGTTGGGCTCACGCGAGCCCAGGTCGTACTGGTGGCTCAAGGCCTCGCGCACACGGCGGTAGCCGGTGTCGTCGTGGATGGCGCTGACCTCGAGTTCGTTCTGCGCTTCGTCGTCGGTGATCGCAAACAGACGGAAGTCGCGCATCAGCTTCGGGCTCAGGTACTGGCCGATGAAACTCTCGTCCTTGAAGTTGCGCATCGCCTGGTCGAGCGCCGGCAGCCAGGGTGTGCCGGCGATGTCGGGGAACCAGTGGCGGTCTTCGTCGGTGGGCTTGTCGCAGATGCGCTTGATGTCGGTGTACATCGCGAAGCCCAGCGCATAGGGGTTGATGCCGCTGTAGCCGCGCTGCCCCACCGCGGGCTGGTAGACGACGTTGGTGTGCGACTTCAGCCACTCGATCATCACGCCGTCGGTGAGATAACCGTCGTCGTACATCGTGTTCAGCAACTTGTAGTGCCAGAACGTGGCCCAGCCTTCGTTCATCACCTGCGTCTGGCGCTGCGGATAGAAGTACTGCGCGACCTTGCGCACGATGCGCACGATCTCGCGCTGCCAGGGTTCGAGCAGCGGCGCGTTCTTCTCGATGAAGTACAGCAGGTTCTCCTGCGGTTCTTCGGGGAAACGCCGGCTTTCCTTCTCCGCGGCGTCCTTCTCGGACTTGCGCGGCAGCGTGCGCCACAGGTCGTTGACCTGCTGCTGCGCATAGGCCTCGCGGTCCTTGCGGTCGGCCAGTTCCTGCGCCAGGCTCTTGCGGCTGGGGCGGCGGTAGCGATCGACGCCGTGGTTGCTCAGCGCATGGCAGCTGTCGATGAAGGTCTCGACGGCGTCGAGGCCGTGTTTCTCTTCGCACTTGGCGACGTAGTCCTTCGCATAGACCAGGTAGTCGATGATCGACGACGCATCGGTCCACATGCGGAACAGGTAGTTGCCCTTGAAGAAGCTGTTGTGGCCGTAGGCGGCATGCGCGATGACCAGCGCCTGCATCGCCATCGTGTTCTCCTCCATCAGGTAGCTGATGCAGGGGTTGCTGTTGATGACGATCTCGTAGGCCAGGCCCATGTGGCCACGCTTGTAGTTCTTCTCGGTGGAGATGAACTCCTTGCCGTAGCTCCAGTGGCGGTAGTTCACCGGCATGCCGACCGACGCGTAGGCGTCCATCATCTGCTCGGCCGTGATGATCTCGAGCTGGTTCGGGTAGGTGTCCAGGCCGAAGCGTTCGGCCGTGCTGCGGATGATGCGGTGGTAGGTGTCGATCAGCTCGAACGACCAGTCGCTGGGGCCGGGCAGCGGTTCGCCGGGGCGCTCGGCCAGCGACAGCGGCTCGGTCAGCATCGTGCGCGCGGCGTTGAGCTTCATGCTGCCTTCGCCCCTTCCTTCTTGAACAGGTCGCGGAACACCGGATAGATCTGGTCGGCGCTGGTGGCCTTGCGCATCGCGAAGTGGCGGTGGCTTTCCTGCAGCTGGGTGTACTCCTCCCACAGGTTCTGCTCTTCCTCGGCCACCTGCACATAGGCGTAGTAACGCACCAGCGGCAGCAGCTTGTCGCCCAGCAGCTCGCGGCAGCGGCCGCTGTCATGGTGCCAGTTGTCGCCGTCGCTGGCCTGGGCGCCGTAGATGTTCCACTCGCTGGGGTTGTAGCGCGCCTTGATGATCTCTTCCATCAGCACCAGCGCGCTCGACACCACGGTGCCGCCGGTTTCGCGGGCGTGGAAGAAATTCTGTTCGTCGACCTCCTGCGCCTGCGTGTGGTGGCGGATGAACACGAGGTCGATCTTTTCGTAGTGCCGTGTCAGGAACAGGTAAAGCAGGATGAAGAAACGCTTGCTCAGTTCCTTGCGACCTTCGTCCATCGAACCCGAGACGTCCATCAGACAGAACATCACCGCCTTGCTGGTCGGCACCGGCACCTTCACGCGGTTGCGGAAGCGCAGGTCGATGGGGTCGAGATAGGGGATGCGCTCGACCCGCGCGCGCAGCTGGAGGATCTCGGCTTCGAGCTCGGCCATCGCCTGGGCCGCCGCGGCATCACCGGGCCTGGCCTCGGCCTGCATCGCCGCCAGCTGCTCTTCCAGTTCACGCAGGCTGCGCCGGCCGCTGGCGCCCAGCGCGATGCGGCTGCCGAGTGCGCCGCGCATCGAGCGCACGACATGCAGGTTGTTCGGTGTGCCGTCGCTGACGAAGCCGGCGCGGTGGCTTTTCCACTCGGGCACTTCGGCCAGCTGCGTGCGCACGAGGTGCGGCAGGGCGAGGTCTTCGAAGAAGACCTGCATGAACTCTTCCTTGCTGAGGCTGAAGACGAAGTCGTCCTCGCCTTCGCCCTGGTCGCTGGCCTGGCCCTGGCCGCTGCCACCACCGCCGCCACCCTTCTGGCGTTCGATGCGGTCGCCGCGGATGTAGTCCTGGTTGCCCGGGTGCACGATGTCGCGCACACCACCCTGGCCGTGGCCGAAGACCGGTTCGTTCAGGTCCTTCTTCGGGATGTGGATGTCTTCGCCACGTTCGATGTCGCGGATGCCGCGGCCGTCGATCGCCCGCTTCACCGCTTCGCGGATCTGCTCCTTGTGGCGGCGCAGGAACCTCTCTCGATTGCCGATCGACTTGTTCTTGCCCGCCAGCCGGCGATCAATGATGGCTTGCATGGAATCCTTCCGTCAGCTCGACTTCCTCACACGCAGGTACCACTCGCACAGCAGGCGCACCTGCTTGCTGGTGTAACCCTTGTCGACCATGCGCGTCACGAAGTTCTCGTGCTTCTTCGCTTCATCGGCGCTGGCCTTGGCGTTGAAGCTGATCACCGGCAGCAGCTCCTCGGTGTTCGAGAACATCTTCTTCTCGATCACCGTGCGCAGCTTCTCGTAGCTGGTCCACACCGGGTTCTTGCCCTGGTTGTTGGCACGCGCGCGCAGCACGAAATTGACGATCTCGTTGCGGAAGTCCTTGGGGTTCGCGATGCCGGCCGGCTTCTCGATCTTCTCGAGTTCGGCATTCAGGCTCGCGCGGTCGAAGACCTCGCCGGTGTCGGTGTCGCGGTACTCGTGGTCCTGGATCCAGTAGTCGGCGTAGGTGACGTAGCGGTCGAAGATGTTCTGGCCGTACTCGGAATAACTCTCCAGGTAGGCGGTCTGGATCTCCTTGCCGATGAACTCGGCATAACGCGGCGCCAGCTGTTCCTTGATGAAGCCGACGTACTTCTGCTCGGTTTCCTGCGGGAACTGCTCGCGTTCGATCTGCTGTTCCAGCACGTACATCAGGTGCACCGGATTGGCCGCGACCTCGGCGCTGTCGAAGTTGAAGACCTTGGACAGGATCTTGTAGGCAAAGCGTGTGCTGATGCCGCTCATGCCTTCGTCGACGCCGGCATAGTCGCGGTACTCCTGGTAGCTTTTCGCGCGCGGGTCGGTGTCCTTCAGGTTCTCGCCGTCGTAGATCAGCATCTTGCTGTACAGCGACGAGTTCTCGGGCTCCTTCAGCCGCGTCAGCATCGCGAACTGGCTCATCATCTTCAGCGTGCCCGGTGCGCAGGTGGCGCTGGCCAGCGACGAGTTGCGCAGCAGCTTCTCGTAGATCTTGATCTCTTCGGAGACACGCAGGCAGTACGGCACCTTGACGATGTAGATGCGGTCGAGGAAGGCCTCGTTGTTCTTGTTGTTGCGGAAGGCCTTCCACTCGCTCTCGTTGCTGTGCGCCAGCACCACGCCGTCGAACGGGATCGCGCCGAAACCTTCGGTGCCCTTGAAGTTGCCTTCCTGTGTGGCTGTCAGCAGCGGGTGCAGCACCTTGATCGGCGCCTTGAACATTTCCACGAATTCCAGCAGGCCCTGGTTGGCCAGGCACAGGCCGCCGCTGTAGCTGTAGGCGTCGGGGTCGTCCTGCGAATAGGCTTCGAGCTTGCGGATGTCGACCTTGCCGACCAGGGAGCTGATGTCCTGGTTGTTCTCGTCGCCCGGCTCGGTCTTGCTGATGCCGATCTGCTTCAGGATGCTGGGGAAACGCTTGACGACCTTGAACTGGCGGATGTCGCCGCCGAATTCTTCCAGCCGCTTCACGGCCCAGGGGCTGAGGATGCGGTTCAGATAGCGGCGCGGAATGCCGTACTGGCTTTCGAGGATGGCGCCGTCTTCACTGGCATCGAACAAGCCCAGCGGGCTTTCGTTCACCGGGCTGCCCTTGATGGCGTAGAACGGCACCTCCTGCATCAGTTGCTTCAGGCGCTCGGCGATGCTGCTCTTGCCACCACCCACCGGGCCCAGCAGATAGAGGATCTGCTTCTTTTCTTCCAGCCCCTGCGCCGCATGGCGGAAGTACGACACCACCTGCTCGATGGCGTCTTCCATGCCGTAGAACTCGGCGAAGGCCGGATAGACCTTGATGACCTTGTTGGCGAAGATGCGCGACAGGCGCGGGTCGTTGCGCGTGTCGATGCTGGTCGGCTCGCCGATCGCCTTGAGCATGCGCTCGGCGGCGGTGGCGTAGGCCAGCGGGTTGCGCTTGCATTCGGCGAGATAGTCTTCGAGAGACATCTCCTCCGCGCTCAGGCGCTCGTAGCGCGCCTTGAGGTTGCCAATCACGTCCATGCCGGGCTCCTGGTCAGTGAAGGCGGCGATGCCGGGGCCTCAGCACCCCTGCTCCGCGCCTGGGAAGTTCTGATGAAGTCCCGGCTGCACAGGCCCAGGCTCCATCAGAGCTTTCCGTCTCACCAGTGGCGGGTGCCTCGCACCGCCATGGAATCAGCTTCGTTCATTCTGCGCCCATGTGCGCGGGGATGAGAACCGCCTTTGCCTTGCATTTCGCGACCAACCCCACAGTCATGGTGCAGGGTGAGCAAGAGCCGTGCCCCGGAGACACGCCATGGCGCGCATCTCCGCACAGCTTCAACGCAGTGTGGCGCGGTCCGGCTGACGGCGTGTCAGTCGGCTGCGATGCCCAGACGTTCGAGCAGGCCGTTCAAGCCGTCCAGCGAGTCGAAGCTGATGGCGATCTCGCCCTGGTCACCACGTTTGGTGCGGCGCTTGACGCGGATCTCGACCACGGCCGCGAGCTTGTCGGCCAGTTGCTCTTCCAGGCGCACCAAGTCGCGTGAACGCCCCGGCTTGGCCGCCGGTGCTGCACCGCTGCGGCGCGCCGAGGCTGCGGCGCGCGCCACCAGCTTCTCGGCTTCGCGCACGCTGAGTTTGCGCGCGGCGATCTCGTTGGCCGACATCACCTGCTGCACCGCGTCCAGCGCCAGCAGCGCACGGGCATGGCCCATGTCCAGGTCGCCGGCCAGCAGCATCTGCTGCACCGGCTCGGCCAGGTTCAACAGCCGCAGCAGATTGCTCGCGGCGCTGCGTGAACGGCCGACGGCCTGCGCCGCCGCTTCGTGCGTGAGCTTGAACTCGTTGACCAGGCGTTGCAGACCTTGCGCCTCTTCCAGCGGATTCAGGTCTTCGCGCTGGATGTTCTCGATCAGCGCCATCACGGCGGCCGATTCGTCGGGCACGGCCTTCACCAGCACCGGCACGCTGTCCAGGCCGGCCAGCTTCGCGGCGCGGAAACGGCGTTCGCCGGCGATGATCTCGTAGCGGCCGCCATGCACCGGGCGCACCAGCACCGGCTGCATCACGCCCTGGCTCTTGATGCTTTCGGCCAGCTCGTACAAGGAGCCTTCGTCCATGCGTGTGCGCGGCTGGTACTTGCCGGCCTGCAGCATGTCCAGCTTCAGCGCCGTCGGCGGTGCATCGGCGGCAGGGGTGTCGCTGACCTTGGGGCCGAGCAGCGCCTCGAGGCCGAGGCCCAGGCCCTTGGGTTTTTTCGTCACCATGCAGGCATTGTCACCGACCCAGCTGCGCCAGCCAGGCGCGGCCGGCCGGCCAGTCGCCCAGGCCCGAGTCGCCATTGATGTGCCC
>JBASTF010000498.1:0-2001 GCA_049274755.1 Rubrivivax sp.
CCGTGTGCGTGCGGCGGCATGGCCGAGCACACGGAAAGCCGCCAGCGGCGCACGGCCGCGGATCGCCAGCACCTCGCGCTCGCCGAGCATGAAGCGGCCGGCGTCCTGGCCCAGCGTTTCTTCGCTGACGACGATGTCGCCACGTTCGGCCAGCTGCGACAGCCGCGCAGCGGTGTTCGGCACATTGCCCAGCACCTCGAAGCGCCCCCGTTCGACATCGCCGTCGGACAGGAACACCAGGCCGGCATGGATGCCCGAATGCAGGTCCAGCGAACCCGGCGCCACGGCGCCGCCCCGCAGCGACAGCCGGCGCACGGCCTCGTGCAGTTCCAGCGCCGCCTCGGTGGCGCGGCGGCCATCGTCTTCCTGCGCCTGCGGCAGGCCGAAGATGGCCAGCACGCCGTCGCCCTGGATGCGTGCGATGCGCCCGTCATGGCGCGGAATGACGCTGCGGCACAGGTCGCGCCAGGCGGCCAGCATCTCGGCGTAGTGCTCGGGGTCCATCGTCGACCCGAGCTGGGTGGAGTCCGACAGATCGGAGAACAGCAGCGTCAGGTAGCGGCGCTGGCCCAGGGCGGCAGCGTCCAGCGGATCGTCGGAGGGCCCGGTCATCGGCAACGGCGGTTCGATAGCGGATGCAACCGTGTGATTCTGCGCCGTGCCTGTAAAAAATCGTCACAGCTCCGTGGTTGACCTGCGTCAAGTGCCCCATCGGGCTACAGCTTCAGCCCAGGCCGCCGATAGCCAAGCCAGACGGTCATCGTCCGTCAGTTCTTGTCGATTCACCGGAGTTCCGATCATGAAGTACATCGCCCCGCTGCTTGCCGCCGCCCTGCTGGGCAGCACCGGCCTGGCCCAGGCCTACGACCCCAAGGCGACGATCGCCGACCTCGACGCGCGCCTGGCCAAGATCGGCGCAGCGAAGCTCGAAGGCACCGAGGACGTGGCCGGCAAGACCGTGCCGGCGCTGTTTTTCGGCGCCCGCAAGATCAACAACAACTTCGACGTCGTCGATGCCGTGCGCAAGGCGCACCAGGCCACGGCCACCGTGTTCGTGAAAGACGGCGACGAGTTCGTGCGTGTCAGCACCAACGTGCTGACGCCCGAGGGCAAACGCGGTGTCGGCACGCAGCTGGCACGCAATGCCGCCTATGCCGCCGTCAGCAAGGGCGACAGCTACTGCGGCGCCATCGACGTGCTCGGCACGGCCTTCGACGCCTGCTACAACCCGATCAAGGACGCTGGCGGCAAGGTCATCGGCGTCAGCTACATCGGCCACAAGAAGTAAGCGGGCCGCGCCATGAAGTTCCGGCTCTCCACCGTGCGCCACGCGTTCGACCATCTGCCGGTCGCACGCCAGCTCTACGCGGCCTTCACAGTGTTGTTGGTGCTGACGGCCGTGCTCGGCGCAATGGCGCTGTGGGGCCTGCAGCGTGTGGACCGCCAGGCCGGCGAACTGGCCGGCAAATGGCTGGTCGGTGTCGGTCACCTGGCCGATGCCCGCATCCTGGCGCTGGACGTGCGCGAAAACGAGGTCAAGCACAGCCGCACCGACGACGCCAGCTACCACGCCGAATACGCCGACAAGATCAAGGAGGCCGGCACCGGCCTTGCCAGGCACCTGGACGCCTACGCGGCCCTGGTGCCGGCCGGCGGCGACGAAGCCACCAAGCTGGCGGCGCTGAAGAAGGCGCTGGCGGCCTACGAGCAGTCGCAGCAGCGGGTGCTGGCCCTGGGCCGCGACAAGAAGCAGCAGGACGCCGCCGACATCAGCGACGGCGCCGCGAGCATGGCCTTCGACGAGATGCTGGGCGCACTGGCCGCGTTGAGCGACTACAACTTCGCCGGCGGCAAGGCCTCGGCCGCGCAGTCAGACGCCGTCTACAGGCAGGCGCGCTGGACCGTGGCCATCGTGCTCGCGGCCTCGCTGACGCTGGGCCTGCTGCTGGCCTGGGTCATCACCAGCGGCCTGCGCCGCCAGCTCGGCGGCGAGCCGTCCAC
>JBASTF010000499.1:0-16877 GCA_049274755.1 Rubrivivax sp.
CTCGGCAGGCGCGCCGTCAGCCTGCCCTGGCGGATGCCGCGGCCGCGGGAGCCCTGGCCGCCTGCGGCGTGATGTTCCTGCGCATGGCGGTGCTGGTCGCGTTGATTCAGCCATCGCTGCTGCAACGCCTGGGCGTCCCGATGTTGGTCACGGGCTCGGCCCTGATTCTGTTGGCCAGCTGGCATTGGCGTCGACAACTGAAGTCCGCAGGCCCTGTCGAGGAGGTCGAGCCCGTCGCGACCTTCGACCTGGGCACCGCGCTGGCGTTCGGCGGTTTCCTCGCTGCCATGGCGGTGCTGGTGCCGGCGGCAAGGCAATGGCTGGGAGATGCCGGCATCTACGCCTTGGCGGCAGTCTCCGGGCTGGCCGACGTCGATGCGACGGTGATCTCGATGTCGCGCGCACAGGCAAACGGTGCTTTGAGCGTGGGAACCACCGTCGTGGCGATCGGGCTGACCACGCTGGTCAACATGGGCACGAAGGCCGGCATCGCCTGGACCACCGGTGGCGCCGCGGTGGGGCGGCCCGTGCTGCGCGGGTACGCGATCGGCATGGGGATCGGCGCGCTCGCCGCGTTTGCCGTCATGTTCCTGTGAGCATGGCCGCGCCGGGCGATACGGCGTCGGCGACTAGGAGTGAAGTGCAGCGTTCAACTGGTCGGCGAGCTCCGCCCAATCGGCGTCCTGCCCGATGAGGTCGCGCAGCAGCTGGCGTTGCGACTGCGTCCAGAACTCGGCGTCCTCGATGCGGGTGCCGCCGGGAAGTGGCCGGTGCGTCGATATGAATTGACGGATTCCGTCCTCGCTGGTGGGCAGTCCGAGTTGGGCAAACAACTCCGTGAAGCGGTGAAACGGCTTTTCCATGTCCTGAACCTCGTCGTCAGCGAATTGTCGTTCGTTTGCGTTCGCCAGAGGTCGCCGCGACTGCCGGTTTCAGAGACGATCCACTGGCGCCGTGGGACTGTGGTGGTGATCGGCGCGTCGCTGCCGGGTTTCGCGCTGGCGGCTGCCCCGAGGGCCGAAGTACAGGTGTTCAAGAGCCGCAGCTGCAGTTGTTGCGCGGTTTGGGTTGGGTACCTTCGCGAGGCCGGGTTCACTGTTGCGGCGCTGGACGTGCACAACGCGTCAGTCGAACGCCGGCGCCTGGGCATGCCCGACCGTTCTCATGTTTCATTGCCACATCCTCGAGCACGAGGACACTGGCATGATGGGGCAGTTCACCACGGTGTAGTTTGAGTCTCCACGCTCGGACGACAAGTCGGCGCCTCGTCAGTACAGGGTTCCCTCTCAGCGAGGTGGACGGGTCAGCGATCGTCGTGGGCGCGATGTAGTGACCGGGGAGGCCAACTATGATTCCGGCCGCATGCTCACGAACAAGAACGAGGTGCTGGCCGCTGCGCTGGACCAGACCAACACCTGGTTGGCCCAGACGCTCGGTAGGCCGGATCTTCAACTGCAGTTGATCAGCCAGCCGATCGCCAGAGCAGCCGCGATGCAGTTTGAGCGAGGCGGCGGGCCAAGGCGGAAGGTGCACTGGAACTGGGAAGAAATCTTCTTCTCGCGAGTGCGGCACCAGGACGCCTGGATGTACGCGATGGTGCGTGCGGGCCGCCCGCGCGCGATGTGCTACGGGCGCATCCAGGTCAAGGGCGGCCATGTGTCGCTTGAATACCTTGAGCGCACGCCTTACGCACGTGGAATCCGCGGCGTCACCGCGCCGACAGCTTTCCAGTTCGCCCGTGCAGTTGCCCTGCTGCTCGACCTCAGGGAAGTTCGACTCAATGAGCCGTTCCCGTGCCTTGTGCGGTATTACGAACGGGTGCTGGAGGGGGCCATTCGACACCCTGCGGTGGGTCCGGTAAAGTACCTGTCTGTGAAGGTTGCACTATGAAGCGCGTACGAGTTGCTCCCGGAAAGTTTGTCGTCGTCTCCCAGGGGATGGCGGACAAAGCCGCGCGTGTGTTTGCCTCAGGCGCGTTCACCCGGGATCAGGTCCGCGAAATGGCCGCGGCCGAGCCTAAGAGTGCGAGCGGAGTGTTCCTGGGCAAGTCCACGGCCAAGCGAGCGGGAGCCTTGTCGGGTAAGAACGGTACTCTTGTGCGCCAGAGCACCGGCCACGTTGTGGTGGCGGGCGCTGACAGAGCGCCGACCAAGCGCAAGGCTGCGTAGGGCTGTAGCTGCACCGTACGGAGCGCATCTGTTCGGCTATGCACGCCCCGAGTTGACATAAACATTAAAGTCGCTCATTCGGCTTGCTTGCGACTACTGTGCCGAGGCGGCGCATGGTGGCGGCTGCGCCATTGGCTCGCCCTGGCCAAAGTCCTCGACGCAACGCTGTCGTGGGCCGCACCGCGTCCCTGGCGGAGACCGCGAATCGCTGGACCACGAGTTCGGTGGACGACTGGCGATCCGCGCCATCATTCTTACTGAGTCTCGCTCCCGCCGCACATGGCCGTTGCGCCGGGGCAGTCAAATGCGCATGATGCTTCCATCTTAAATGCGATAGAACCGTCGCCAAGACAAGACCACCCACGTGAACGGAATGAGCCCCAGCGACGCCAGCCGAGCCAAACTGATGCGAACCGTTCATCGGACAGCAGCCCACAGCCGATGGCTCGCCACCGAGATCCAGGACGCGCTGAACGATCCGCGGCTAAGCCTCCCTCTCGAAGAGGCCATGGCCGCCATGGAGGCTGAGATCGACGCGGTCGATCGCGTGTCCGCCATCGATTGCGCTCCCGCTCAAAAGCCTTACCCTTCCAGAGCCCCGCGTCGACAGTGAACTGTCAGCATGTTCTTCGCCCGGTGAGTTCCTTGCAGGAGTTTTGCGCGTGAAGTTGCCCGGCGATATCGAGGATCAGGGGTCGACACGTGGCGGCCTGGTAGCTGCTCAGGCCCGCGGCGCAGCGGCTCGGGCCCGGTGGATCGAGGAAGGACTCGTCGTGCCCGGTCCGAAGCTGGCACAGGCGTGGGGCATCCCTCAGGAGACCCTGGCGACGGCCGCCGCAAGTGGCGAGGTGGTCAGCATCGCCATCGACGGTGGCGAGTACTTCCCCGAGGCGTTGCTGAGCCTGGATCGTTTGACCGCAGGTGCGATCTGCCGCGCACTGCCGCAGATCCATGACACCGAGAGGCTGATGTTCTGGCTGCGCGACCATGGGGCCCTCGGCGGCAAGCATCCGGCCGCGGCCCTGAAGGCCGGAACCCCGATTGACCAGGTGATCGCACTTGCACGAGCCTGGGCGCGCGAGAGGACGGAGGGCGGCAGCCCGATGGATGCGAAGCCCGACTCTATGTGCGCTTGACCGGCTTGACGCTCTGCAGAGGCGTAGGCTCCACGTCCTTTCGCAGCAGTTCGTCGATCACCGCCGCATGCCGCGCCAGATGCTCCGGCGCCAGGTGCGCGTACCGCTCCACCATCGAGTCCGACTTCCACCCGCCCATCTCCTTGATCATGCCCTTGGGCACGCCGTTCTGGATCAGCAGGCTGGCCCAGGTGTGGCGGGTGTCGTGGAAGCGGAAGTTCTCGATGCCCGATTTCTTCAGCGCGTTGCGCCAGGCGGTGTTCACCGTGGCGTTCAGCCGCTTGCCCTTGTAGACGAAGACGTATTCGTCGTGCTTGCCGATCTGCGCGCGCAGGATCTCCATGGCCGTGGCGTTGAGCGGTATGCCTAGGGTCTTGCGGCTCTTGATGTCGCTGGCCGCCACGGTCATCACCTGGCGCTGCATGTCTATCTGGCTCCACTTCAGGCCCAGCACGTTGGCGCGCCGCAGGCCGGTGGCGATGGTGAAGCGCGTCAGTGAACCCAGGTGCTCGGGCAGGTTGCGCAGGAAGGTGTCGATCTCGGTGGGCGTGAGGTAGCGCACCCGGCCCTCGGGCTCGCGGTGCAGCCGGATGGTGGGCACGCTGTCGATCCAGTTCCACTCGCGCATGGCCCGCCGCAGGATGGACCGCAGCAACTGGTAGTAGCGGTTGCGCGTGGCCGGTGCCTTGTCGCCCTTCTGGCCCTCCACCACGGCCTGCATGCGGTCCCAGGTCAGCTCGGTCAGCGGCAGGCGCTTGAAGAACGGAGTGAGGAACTCGATCTTCTTCGCGTCGTCGCGGATCGACGCCTTGTGGCCCTGCTCGTTCAGCCAGCGCAGGGCCGCGTCTTCCCAGGTGTAGCGTGGCTTGTCGCCCAGCTTGGCCTGGCGCCACAGGTCGTGCTTCAGCCGGTCGTGGAGTTCCTTCGCGGCCTTGCGGTCAGTTGTCTCAGCCGACTGTCTAACGCGCTGGCCACCTGGCGCGGTGATGTCGATCCACCAGGTTGTGCCTCGTTTGAGGATGCCCATTTCCTGCCTCCAATGCGTTCACATGCGTCGCGATGGCCCTGCGCCCGTAGCTGCACGGCCTCGGTGCCTTGCTGCACGAAGGCATCGATGGCGGCCTGGGTCACTTTCCAGCGCCGGCCGATCTGCATCGCTTTCAGCTGGCCGGTGTTCACCAGGTTCCAGGCGGTGGAGTAGTCCACGCGCAGCATCGTCGCCGTCTCGCGCAGGTCGTAGAAGAGAGGTGTCACTGCAGTCATGTCCGTGCCTTCCTGGCTGCGCGCAGCCGGGTCAGTTGGATCTGCTGCTTCGCGGCCGGCGTCAGATCAAAGATCGCACGGTCGCTAGAGGCGTCAAGTTCACAGTCGTCCCCGCGGGCGCCTCGCGCACGGGGTGTAGGGTGGGATGGGTTCGCTTCGCGGTGGATCAGGCGCGCAGGGCGTCGAGGTCGGCCATCAGACGGCGCTTGCCGTACAGGCACATGCCGCGCACGCACGCGTGCATCGGCTCGGCGGCCACGTGCACGGACTGCCGATGGAACAGGCCTTCCGCGGCCTGCAGGAAGTAGGCAGCGCCGCCGCCAGCCACCCACACGCTCTGCGGGGTCGGCAGTTCGGTCAGTGCTTGCGTGATGCCGCCCAGCATCCGGCGGGCCCGGCCATGGATCCACGGCCAGTGAAGCTGCAGGTCATGCAGTTGTCCGCTCGCCCGCACGGGCTTGCCATGGCGTAGCGCTTGATCAATGGCATCGAGCCGGCCGTCGCCGCTGGGGGAACCCTGGCCGATCTGGTCGTCCACGGTGCGCAGCAGGTTGGCAACGCCGTGGTATTCGGTGCCGCCGGCCAGTGGCTCCAGGTCACGGCCGCGGTACAGCGCCCATTCCAGGCTGCCGAAGCCCGCCACCAGCACCAACGACACCTGCGTCTCGTCGAGCTCGGGCGAGTCAAGCCATTCGATGGCGCTGGCCGCGGTCTGGGCCAATATTTCCACGCGTGCCACGGTGACGCTGGCGTTGGCCGCGGTGCGCACCGGTCGACTCAGCCAGTCGCGGATCTGCGGCTCCAGGGCATCGCGTTCCCGCATGGGCACGGTCAGCACCAGCAAGTCGATGAAGGGCTCCTCGATGAAGGCCAGCGCGCCGGCGACGCAGGCGCGGTAGTCGTCGGTGGCCGCAAAGCCTTCTGATTGCAAGTGAAAGATCGCATCGCCCAGTGCCGCTTCGATGTCCGGGCCCACCTCGACCAGGTGGGCACCGAAGGGGATCAGGGCATTGCGCCGCGGGGACCTGAGCCTGCTGCAGCGGCTGTCGTGAAAGACGATGTCCGTGAGCGACGGGAAGACTTCGATGTCCGCATGCTGGCCTGGGCGCAGCTTGCTGAACTTCGTGAAGCCGCAACCGGCGTCGATGGCGGCGATGACAGGGCTCTTCGTCATGGTGGTGCTCCGCTTCGGCCTTGCAGGCCAAGGTTCAAAGGTTTGGCCGTCGATGGGCCACAGGCCAGCCACACGCCGAGTCCAGAAATTCGCCTGGCGCGCGATTCAAGCCGGATGGGGGGATGCGCCCCGGGCGGGGCGATTCGATTGAAGTGCGGGTCACGACCGCTAACGCCGCCCTATGCGGTGGATAGGGCGGAGGGCATGGCAAGGTGCGCATGCCCGTGCGCAGTGAATCTACGCCCGTCTTCGGCGCCTGCCAAGCAGGCTCGCTGGTCGGGCCACAACCCGACCCTACACGGGCTGCAGGTGGTTTCAGCGGCGCGGCTTGAAGGGCTTGACGACGTCTTCCACCTGAATCGGGTCCAGCATCTCTTCGACCTGGTTGGCCAGGCTGACCTGGTAGTGGCGGCGGCTCAGCATCGCCACCGGGCCGTACAGCGCCAGCAGCGGCAAGCCGATCAGCAGGACCATCGGATGCCAGTAGGCGCCGAGCATCAGCGCGCCGAACGATCCGAACACGATGACCACGACATCGATGCTCCGAAGCAGCGCGATCGGATTCTCCAGCACGAAGTTCACGCGCATGCCGATGCTCAGGTTGTACAGGCCCACGCCACGCCCGCCGTAGTGGATGACTGTGACGGCATGGCCCGCACGCGCCGGCATGCAACGGCTGTAGACGACGATCTTGTGCTCGCGATTGCTGGCGTCGGCCAGCCACAGCTCCCAGCGCTCGCGCGAGGGATCGTCGTCGCGCAGGCCGGGGATGCGGTTGAGGTAGCGGCGCGCCTCGATGAGACGACCGGTCAGCGTTTCCAGGACGTACATGGGGACTCCCAGGCGAAGGTTCACCTGAAAGTCCCATGGGTTTGGCTGCGGTCAAGGCTTGCACCGTCGGCTACTCCGGCAGTGGATCGTCGAAGATGCCGCCGGCCGACGGGCTGGCAGGTGGCGATGCCGGCCTGAGCAGTGCGCCATGCTTGGCCTCTCCACCGCGCCTTTCCTGTTCGACCAGGACGCCCAGGTAGGCCAGCGTGCGGAAGCGCTCGGCACGGCGCCGGCCCTTCGGCAGCCTTGCCAGGTCTTCATACAGCGGGCCGTGCTGCCAGGCGCCCACCTGGGCGTAGAACTCCAGCATCGGCTCGTCGCGGCCCGCACTCGCCGGGCCAGGCGCTTCATCGTCAACTTCACTGCGCTTCATGGTGTGCTCCTTGGCTGGCATCGGTGGGGGCCTGGGCGCGCAGTCGGTCGACGCCGGCACGCTGGAAGCCGCGCACGTTGGCGTAGAACGGGTCGGCCAGTTCCAGCACCGGCTGCTTCTTGAAGGCGTCCCGCAGCGCCTTTCGGAAGAGATGCGCGCCGCCACCGCTCAGCACGATGTTGGCGAAGCGGTACTTGCCGCCAATGGAATTGGTCAAGGCCTGGATGCCTTCGACGGCAATGCGCTCGGCGATGGGCATGTAGCGCTGGATCTCGCGAGCCTTGCCGTAGGTCGTCAGGCTCCTGCCGGTGCGCAAGGCCTCGTCCACGGTGTGCGGTTCGTCGTAGCGCTCGCCGATCTCGCGCGAGATGGCGTCGCAGATCGCCGACACCACATCGTGCACGCCGTACTGCGCCGAGTAGCTGCGGTTGGCCACCAGGCGCAGGCCGCGTGCCGTCAACCAGTCCAGCGTGCGTGTGCCGCAATCGATGATCAGGTTTTCCTGCTGACCGATCTGGTCCAGCAGGCCATGCTCCTCGGCATAGGCCACCAGCGCACCTTGCGGCTGCGCCACCACCAGCGCCTTGTGCACCCGCACCTTGCGGCCCTTGCCCACGTCATGCTCACCCACGCACAGGCGTTCCAGCGCCGATTTGCGAGCAGTGAACTCGGAGACCGGCAGACCCACTACCAGCACGTCGATCTCGTCGGCCTGCATGTAGTTCAGTGCGCCGAGCATCAAGGCCTTGTAATCGGCCGATTGCGTGTAGCCCTCGACCGACAGGATGGGTTTGCTGCGCGCGCCGACCGACAACACATCCGGCCCCACCTCGTAGAAAAACTGGCCCACCCGCACCGACACCGTCCGCCGCGGCGCCAGCAGCGGGCGTGCGGTGTGCGGATCGACGCTGGCCAGGGCCAGCGAAGGAAAGCTGGCGTATCGGAGCTCGCCGCTCGCGTTGACGGTGGTGAACTTCGTGTGGCCGAAGCCGAGATCAATGGCCCTGACTGTGCTACCCATGGGACCTCCAGCAGCCGTGGTGCCGACATGGCTCTACTGTTGCCAACGCGGCCAATCACGTCCACTCGAAAGGCGGGTCGAAGTCCCCCCGGAAATCGGCCGTCGATTCCCGGGGCCACGCTCAGCGGCACGATTTGCTTCAGCGAAGTGGGGCTGCAGCCCGAGTGATACGGCTGTCCGATCGCTTGTTTCGGCCCTCAGGTTCGTTTCCGGTGCGTCTGCGACCCGACCAGCAAGTCCGGCACGATCAGGCTTCGGAGAGAGAGGTATGGAATCCATTCGTCAACCCCAGGGGGCTTGCAGGTCTCACGCAGGTATTGGCGCCGTAACGGCACTTTTCGCGCTTGCAAGGGCGGCGACCTTCGCGCATGCTTGCATCGCCTTTGGCACCGGGCAGCTGGCCCACCGGGCGCATCGAGCGCGAATGGCAAGCCCTCCAGAGCACCTTCGGGTGCACGAGCCTTCGGGCTCTGATCCCCGGCCTGTCAACCCGACAGCCGATGACGACGGCGGCAGCGACCTTGGTCGATGCTGACCTGCAAGCCCCCGGCCCCCGAGCCACGCGGGCTTGATGCGCGCGACCCTGATCGCGCAACTGCAGCGGGCACGCGATGCCTGCTGGAAGACTCCCCAACGACTGCTGCGTGCGCGCCTACAAGGCGCCGACGAACACCGACACGATCGGGTTCGCCGGTGTGCACGCACGCATGGCGCGCCAGGTGGCACTGGCGCACTCAGGCCATGCGGCAGATCGTGAAGCCCTGAAGCGCCCCGAGCGCTTCAGCATGGGTGACGCCCATGCACCTGCTGCGCAGCGTGGCCACCAACGTGGCCATTCCCCTGCGCCCCGCCTTGAGCGGGCTGCCACGGCGCCAGACGCCGTGTTTGGGCGATCACTTTTACGACTGGCCTGCGCCCATGCCGATGACGGCAAGCGCGAACCCTGAGAACCCTGAATGCGCCTGGCACCGGCGGGACGGTGCCGCACGAACCCACCCGCCCACTGGCCGCGCCAGCGGCCTGAACGGAGCACCACCATGCGTGACCTCGACCCGCGCACCGTCAACCTGCGCACCCTGCCGATTCAGATCGGCAGGCGAGGCTTCGTCCTGAACGCGCTGTTCGTCCAGAACAACTTCCGCCACGCGGTCAAGGACAAAGGTGTCTCCCACGACACCATGGAAGACCGACGGCAGTACATCTACCGCGCCTTCCACTACCTGGAGCACAACGACATCAAGAGCTTCAAGCTCGACCCGCGCTCGCTCGGCGACCGGCATGTGCGCTTCTTGTTCGCCGACATGGAACGGCGCGCCAAGGCCGGCGAGCTCGGGCCTTCCGCCATCCAGAAGGCGCACAGCTACCTTCACACGTTTTCGGGTTGGATCGACAAGCCGTGGCTGGTGCTGCCGATCGGCGCCTACATCAGCGACGAGACCCTCTACCGCCGCAGCTACGTGACCAAGCACAGCAAGGCCTGGGACGACAACGGCGTGGTGCCCGACGAGGTGATCGCGGCCGTTGCCGAGTTCGACGAGCGCGTGGCCGTGCAGATCGAGCTGATGAAGGAGTTCGGCCTGCGCTGCAAGGAAGCGGTGATGTTCCGCCCCCACCAGGACATCGTGACTGCGGCCCAGGCCGGCAAGGCGGCTGCCGGCGCGGCGGAATACCTGCAGCTGCGGCGCGGCACCAAGGGCGGCCGGCTGCGCTACGTGCCCGTGGTCACGCCGACCCAGCTTGCCGCGATCGAGCACGCCCGCCGCGTGGCGCCCGGCGAGAACGACAGCCTCAGCGATCCACGCTACCAGCTCGTCCGGGCCATCCGGCACCAGCGCTACGTGATGGAGCTGTTCGGCCTGACCAAGGCCATGCTCGGCGTGACGGCGCATGGCCTGCGGCATGGGTATGCGGCCGAGCGATACGAAGCTGAAGCCGGTGTGGCACCGCCGGTGGCCACCGACGAGCGCGCCGATGCGGCCGTGGATCTGGCGGCGCGGCGCCTGGTCTCGGAGTCACTCGGGCATTCGAGGGGCCAGATCACATCGGTGTACCTGGGTTCGAGCCGCGCTCGGCGCTGAGTTACGCTTGTTCGCCCATGTCGACGCCTGCTGCCACTGTCTGCCCGTTCTGTACCTTGCCACTCGCCAGGATCGTGCATGCCAACCAATTCGCTGTGGTCATCCGGGATGCCTACCCTGTGTCACCCGGCCACACGCTGGTGCTGCCGCGCCGGCACAAAGGGAGCTTCTTCGAGCTTGAACCACCCGAGCGCGACGCCGTCTTCGAGTTGCTCGACGTGGCACGACGCGACCTGGACCAGTCGCTGCACCCCGATGGCTACAGCATTGGCATCAACGATGGCCCGGCCGCCGGGCAGACCGTGCCACACCTGCATGTGCACCTGATCCCGCGCTACAACGGCGACCTGGCCGATCCGCGTGGTGGTGTGCGGTGGATCTTTCCGGAGCGTGCTGACTACTGGTCTGCCCGTGGCGGTGAGCCGGTTTGAGATGAAGACAGCCGCGCAGGTGCTGGAGGCCTTCGACAACATCCGTCGCGCACAACGGGCCGGTGTGTACGCCCCGCACAAGCCGCTGCTGATCCTGCTGGCGCTGGCACGGGTGCAGCGCAACGAGCCAAGGCTGGTGGAGTTCACCACCATCGACACATCGCTGCAGGCACTGCTCACCGAGTTCGGCCCCAGCGGCGCCGCGAAGTCGCGCCACTATCCTTTCTGGCACCTTGCCACTGATGGCCAGGGGGCGCTGTGGTCGCTGAATGGCCCTCGAGAGTTGCTCGGGCGACCAGCCGGCGCCACGCCCAACCTCGGCGAGCTGAGGACGCACCATGTGCAGGGCGGCTTCCCGCCGGAGGTGGACGAAGCCTTGCGCAAGGTGCCGGGTCTGCTGGAGGCTGTGGCGGCGCGTGTGCTGGAGACTTACTTCCCCGCAACGCTGCATGCTGACATCCCAGCCGCCGTCGGTCTGGACCTAGACCGCCAGGTCGCACACCTGGCCAGCGAGCCGGACGTGCCGACTTACGGCCAGGCAGAACGCCGCAGGCGCGACCCCGGCTTCCGCGAACGTGTGCTGCGCGCTTACGAGTACCGGTGCTGCGTCTGCGGCTTCGACCTGCGCATCGGCCAGGTGAGTGCGGGCCTGGAGGCCGCCCACATCCAGTGGCATCACGTCGGCGGGCCCGATATCGAACCCAACGGCCTGGCCCTGTGCGCGCTGCACCACAAGCTGTTCGACCTGGGGGCGTTCACGGTCGAGCCCACCGAGCACCGCGTCATCTTCAGCCAGCACGCGATGGCCGGAGACCGCAGCCAGCAGGGCGAGTTGCGACATCACGGGCAGCGCCTGCTGGCACCGCAGCAGGTGGACATGCGGCCGGCGCCGCCCTTCCTAGCGTGGAACCAGAAGAACGTGTTCAAAGCACCGGCACGTAAGGTCGCCGATGCTGGCCGTCACTCGCATTCGACCTGATCGAATTTTTGGCAGTAGGCGGAGCGCTTCGGCCCGTTCAACTGCCGAAGGACACCCCGACACTGAGGCGGCTGAGGATGTCCAGCTACAACTCCGGGGTTGCACTGATTGAGCGCTTAACTGGACAAAGCGTCTTATTTTGACTAGTATTCTGAACAAATGAACGTACCCGACAGCACCGTGATCCTCGAACGCCAGTTGCTGCTTCAACTCGGCGATCGGCTCAAGCGCCTGCGCAAGGCCCAGGGCCTGGGCACGGTAGAGATGGCCAAGCGTGCGGGCATCTCCCGCACCACGCTGAGCTCGGTCGAATCGGGCGATCCGGGCCCGGCCATCGGAACCTACCTGCGCGTGATGTCGGTACTCGGCATTGGCGGTGAACTGGCCTTGTTGGCCGGCGACGCATTGCAGCCCGGGCCACCGGGGACGGCAGCGGCCAGGTCCAAGCGCGCCCGCCCGGTCGTGCAGGTGACCGTCTCCACCGACGACACCCGACATCAAGTCCAGGATCTTCAAAGCCTGGCGCTGCACGAGGAGGCCATTCGACTCGCCCGCTTGGAGCCCGAGTTCCTGCACCAGGCCCAGAGCACGCTGGATCGCTGGCTGGCATCGGGCAACTCACGCTCGATGGGCTTGTGGCAGGAGTGGCAGGAGATTCTTCGCGGCGCGAAGTGGCGCAAGGTGCTGGGGCGAACGCGAAGGGCGCAGGAGCTTCGCCAGGCATCGCCACTGACGGCAGTGCTCCCGGCGCAGGTGCGTCAAGGCGTGCTGGACCAAGTCGGCAAGCTGCGAAAGGGTGTCGTGCTCGGTGACTCCGGAGCACAGACACCGACATGACCCGCGACGAACTCGAACACATCATCCGCGCCAGCGCGGACGTGACGGACCAGTACGAGTTCATCATCGTCGGCAGCCAGTCGATCCTGGGTCCGGTCCCGAATCCGCCCGATGTCTTCACGATGTCGGCCGAGGCGGACATCTACCCGCTTCAGGCACCCGAATTGGCCGACAGGATCGATGGCGCCATCGGTGAAGGCTCGCAGTTTCACCAGACCTACGGCTACTACGCACAAGGCGTGGGTCCCGAAACCGCAGTACTGCCGCGAGGCTGGATTGACCGCGTCCACAGGGTGCAGAGCGCCGCGACCAACCAACGCGTGGGCTACTGCCTCGACCTGCCGGACCTGTTCATGTCGAAGGCAGCAGCCGGGCGCGACAAGGACCGCGAGTTCTGCATGGCGATGCTCGCGCATCGCTACGTCAGGCCAGAAGTCGTGCTGGATCTCGTGGCGGCGATGCCGCTGGACGATTCCGCGAAGCGTCGTCTGAAGGCCGCCATCCGCCGGTGGGCCAGAGCCGTCGAAGCGTAAGGCGACGACCTGCCTCAAGCGTGAACTCGAGGGGCCTCCTAGACCTTGTGAGAATGCCCTGATCCGCACCGAATCGCTGTGACAGATTTGTGCCGCAACTTCGAGAAAACAGCCTGAAATCGGCCCGCTTGAGGCACAAAACGCGTGGCGCAGAAACACCAAATTTATCAACGGTGACAACGACTTGCGACAAGCCACTCGGGGTGGCAGGTGGGACTCTTAATCCGTTGGTCGACAGTTCGAATCTGTCAGGGCCCACCAACCCCCCCAAAGGGCAGCATGCCAGCATGCTGCCCTTTGTTGTTTCAGGCCTCGCTGCCGGGATGGCAGGCAGGTCTGCGCCGTACACTCGATACTGGCTGCATGCCGTTCCTGGGGGCCGTGCCCATGAGACACCTGCACCTGCTTGCCGTTCTGGCCCTGCCTGCGCTGTTGACCGCCTGCGCGGCCCTGGCGCCCATGCCCCAACCGGGGCAGGATGAAGCTGCCGTGCTGCAGCGCCTGGGCCCGCCCACGGCCCGCTACCCGATGCCGGCCGGCGCCACGCGCCTGGAGTACGCCACCGGGCCCTACGGCCGCCAGACCTGGATGGTCGACGTCGATGCCGGCCGGCGTGTCACCGCCGTGCGTCAGGTGCTGAACGAAGCCAGCTTTGCCGACTTCCAGTTGCGTGCGCCCGGCATGTCGCGGGACGAACTGCTGCGCACGCTGGGGCGGCCCGGTGAACGCCGGCGCGTCGGCTGGCTCGGCGGCGAACTCTGGTCCTGGCGTTTCCCGACCAACGACTGCCTGTGGTTCCAGTCGACGATCGGGCCCGATGGCCTGGTGCGCGATGGTGGCTACGGCATCGATCCGACCTGCGACGCGCCCAGCGATCGCCATTGAGCACAATGCCGTCACATGACGACGACCCTCAGGCTCTACGGCATTCCGAACTGCGACACCGTCAAGCGCGCCCGTTCCTGGCTCAGCAGCCAGGGCGTGGCCCATGACTTCCACGACTTCAAGAAGGCCGGTGTGCCCGGCGACCGCATCGACGCCTGGCTGGCCAGCGCCGGCTGGGAGAAGCTGCTGAACCGCCAGGGCACGAGCTGGCGCAAGCTGGACGAGGCCACACGCGCCGCCGTCAGCGACGCCGCTTCGGCCCGCGCCGTGATGCTGGCCCAGCCCAGCACGATCAAACGCCCGGTGGTCGAATGGCCAGGCGGCCGCATCACCGTGGGCTTCGACGAAACAGCCTGGTCAGCCCTGGCCTGAAGCCGCCAGCGCCGCCGCCAGCAGGCGGTGGAACTGGTGCACACCACGTTCGTGCTGCGGCGAGTAGCGGCCGCGCCGGTACAGGCGCGAGCGGATGCCTTGCTGCACCGACAGCACGGCGGCTTCGTCTTCCATCTCCACCGGGTCCAGCGCGCCACCCGCGCCCTGGCCCAGCAGGCTGGCATCGGCGACGAAGCTGCGGAACAGCACCCGGGTTCTTGCAGGCCCCAGCGGCTGCACGAGGTTCAGCGACAGGCCCCAGGGGTAGAAGTTCAGCATCAGGTTGGGGAACAGCCACCAGTAGTAGGCAGCGATGCGCTGGCCGTGCTCGGGGCTGCCGGGCGGCGGTGTGAACGCGGCTTCGTCGTCGCGCGCGCGGGCCAGCTGCAGGTTGGCCCAGGCCGCCTGCTCGTAGCGGTAGCCGTCCATGTCCAGCACCTGGTTCAGCCCGGGGTGCAGGAAGGGGATGTGCAGGCCTTCGAGGTAGTTCTCGACGTACAGCGCCCAGTGCGCATCGAACTCGAAGCTGCGCGAGCGCGACGGGTCGGCGCGGTAGTTGCGGAGGTCCAGCCAGGGCAGGCGCTCGTTGACGGGCGCCATCCAGGCGCCGAAATCGGTCGCCGGGTCCAGGGCCACAAAACCATGGCCAAACCAGTCCTGCAGCGGCAGCTGCGGCAGGTGGTCGCTGTGCGAAGGGAAGTTGCAGGCGTCTTCGAAGCCGGGCATGAAACGCAGGCGGCCGGCGAGGTCGAAACGCCGCGAGTGGTAGCCGCAGCGGATGCCGTCGGCCGGGCCGGCCTGCGCCACCAGCAGCTTGCCGCGGTGGGTGCAGACGTTGCTCAGGCAGCGCAGCGTGCCGTCGCCGTCGCGTGCCAGCAGCAGCGGTTCGTCCAGCAGGCCGGGCAGCAGCGTGTGCGGCGCCACGCTGCCGGGGGCGGCCACGTCGTCCAGCGGGCCCAGCCACTGCCAGCTGCGGGCGAACACCTGTTCACGCACCTGCGTGTAGACCGCAGGGTCGAGATAGAAGTGGCTGTCCAGCGTCTGCGCCCGCGTGACGTCGGGATCGATGCTGAAACGCGGCGGCGGTTTGTTCATGCCAGCTTCAGCGTGAACCCGGCGCTGGCCACGACCTGGCCGTTGACCTGCACGTCCACCGCATGGTGGCCGGCGTGGTAGCGCCGTGTCGTGATCGGCTTCACCGCATGGCGCTTGCTGAGCTGCAGCGTGCCATGCGGCGGCAGCTCGGTGGTCCAGCCCTTGAAGACCTTGGCCGAGCTGCCGCCATCGGCCTTCACGTGGTGCACCGCGTAGTCGACGGCCAGCTTCTGCGGCCTCGGCGAGCTGCTGATCAACTGCAGTTCCAGCGTCAGCGTGTCGCCCAGCACGATGCGCTTCGGTGCGATGACCAGCACCGCCGTGCCGCGCAGTGGCTTGCCCAGGCCCCAGGCCGCCAGCACACGCCGGTCGCCTTGTTTGATCAGCGTGCGGCTGGCATGGCGCAGCAGCCGGCGGCGTTCGGGTGCTGCGCCCGGCAGATGGGTCTCCAGCCACTCGGCAACCAGGCCGGGGTGGTCCTTGGCGATGTCGTTCAGGTGGTTGGCGACGCTGCGCCGCACGTACGCGCTGGGGTCGTCCTGCAGCGCCAGCAGCAGCGGCAGTGTCGGTTGCGGGTCGTCGACCAGGGCCTTCAGCCGCAGCCCCCAGGGCAGGCGCGGGCGGCTGCCTTCGCTGACGAGGCGGCGCACATGTTCGCTGCCATCGTGCGCCCAGCGCGCCAGGGTGGCCAGTGTCAGCTGCGGGTGTTCGACCAGAAAGGGCCGGATCGCGAATTCGGCGGTGAAACGCTGCGTCAGCGCATGCAGCACCTGCAGCCCACGGGCCGGCGTCGCCAGGCCGCGGCGCGCGACGAACTCGCCCACCGGCCACAGCATCCAGCCTTCGAGTGCATCGTCACCGCGCAGTGTGTGTTCCAGCACCGTGGCAGCCTGCTCGAAGTGGGTTGGCAGCGTGCTTTCCAGTGCGCTGCAGATCTGCAGCGCACGGGCCTTCATCTCCAGCCCGTCCAGGCCGTCGGCGGCCAACTGCACGAAGCGCTGCGTGTCGAAGGCCGGCCAGGCGGCGTGCAGCCTTGTGGCGGTGGCTTCGATGCCACCGCGGTTCAGCAGGTTCTTGAAGGGTTCCATCGCCTCAGCCCAAGGCCACCGGCAGGTGGCGGAACCCGCGGAAACGCACCCGCGGGTCGCGCTCCGGCGCCGCGGCCAGCGCCAGGTGCGGGAAGCGCGCCACCAGGCGGCCGATGGCCACACGCGCTTCCAGCCGCGCGACGTTCATGCCCGAGCAGGCATGGGCGGCCTGCCCGAAGGCCAGGTGGGGGTTGGGCTTGCGGGTGATGTCCAGGCGGTCGGGCTCGATGAACACGGCCGGGTCGCGGTTGGCCGCGCCGATGGCCAGCGTGACGAACACGCCGGCCGGCAGTGTGCGGTCGCCCAGCACGAGGGGCGCCGTGCTGAGCCGGTTGTTCAACTGCAGCGGGCTCTCGAAACGCAGCAGCTCTTCCACCGCCGTCGGCAGCAGGGCCGGTTCGGCGGCCAGGCGCTCGAACTGCGAGCGCTGCGTCAGCAGCGCATGCAGGCCGTTGCCGATGAGGTTGGTTGTCGTCTCGTGGCCGGCGTTGAGCAGGAAGATGCAGTTGTGCAGCAGTTCGGCGTCGCTGAGCTGGCCCTGGTCGTCGCCGCGCAGCAGCCGCGTCAGCACGTCGGCCTCGGGGTCGCCGGGGCGGCGGCGGCGGTCGGCGAC
>JBASTF010000500.1:0-3352 GCA_049274755.1 Rubrivivax sp.
GTGGTGGCCAGCGCGACGGCGGCACCGCCGCTGCGGCGGAAGAACTCGCGGCGGCTGCTGCCGGCGGGGCGGGTCTGGCGATCGGCGGGACGGCCCATGGTGATCGGTCCTCGTGGGGGTGTTGGGATGCCACGAGTGTTCCGGTCCCGTTTGACAGCGCGGTGACCGGGCTGGGGCAAAGGCCCCTTGCGCCAGCGCGTCGTTTGTGTAGGCTGTGCGCCATCAGCACTCGGGAGGTCCAGCGATGAAGCCCGTCTCCGAACTGCTCCGCGGCCGCGAAGGCACGCTCTGGCATGTGCGACCCGACGAAAGCGTGTTCAATGCCTTGCGGCTGCTGGCCGAATACGAGGTTGGCGCGCTGATGGTGATGGACCAGGGGCGCCTGGTCGGTGTGGTCTCCGAGCGCGACTACACACGCAAGATCGCGCTGCAGGGCCGCAACTCCAGGGACACGCCGGTGTCCGACATCATGACGCCCAACGTCATCACCGTTGCGCCGCGCACCGACACGCGGCAGTGCATGGCGCTGATGAGCGAAAAGCGCATCCGCCACCTGCCGGTGGTCGACGGTGGCACCGTGATGGGCATGATCTCGATCCGCGACATCATGGACGACATCATCGCCAGCCAGGAAGAGACCATCGGCCAGCTCGAGAGCTACATCCATTCCTGAGCGCGCGGTGCGCCAGTTTGCGGGGCCGCAGCGGCCGGGCGATGCAGCCCCGCTCTCAGCGACGAGGCCGTGATTGCCGTGACGATGGACCCGAACTACGACGCCGCGCTGCGCCAGAAGACCGAAGAGGCCGGGCAGGGCGCCGGTGCGCGCACCAGCGAGTCCTTCCGCCTGCCGGGCCTGGACACGCTGGAGGCGCAGGCGCTGTACCTGGCACACGCGGCGGTCGATTCGGCTGGCCTGCGCGAGATGACGGCCACCGCCGATCCGCCCGAGGTCGGTGTCTTCGTCGGGCGCGGTCCGCCGCAGGTGACCTGGCAGCAGGGTTGTGTGCAGGCCCTGGTCTACCTCGACGAACAGGCGGCGCGCCTGGGCGGCAGCCACGAGGCCGATGCGCAGCGATTGCGCGATGTCTCGGCGGCGGTGATGCGCGGTGCCGGCGGCGTGCACGCCGCGGCCGAGATGCCGGGGCGTCGGCCCCGGTTCGGCGGCACCGACCCCGAAGACCGCTGGGAAAGCGGCGGCGACAACGTCGCCGCGAAGATCGCCGAGTGGCAGACCAAGGCGGCCGGCGGCGAGGCCGGCGCGGCGGAGCAACTGCGCTACTGACGGGGTGTGCAGAGCGCAGGTGCACGCAAGGCCCAGGCCCATGCACGCGCACTGGAGGCACTGGCGCCCTACGTGCGCCAGCCGCCCTGAGCAGGGCCGGTCCTGCCGCTACTTCAGCCCGGCGCAGTTGGCGTAGAACGTCGTCGTCGCCGGCCAGTCGCTGAAGATGCCGAGGATGCCGACCTGCTTGTTCAGCACGTCCAGCACGCGCAGTGTGTCGCCTTCACGTTTGATGGCGCTGTCGAAGGTCTGCAGGTAGAAGCCGTTGTTGCCGTCGGCCAGGATGCCCGAGCGCTCCAGCGACCAGGCGATGATGTCCAGCCCGGCGGCCTTGGCGGCCTTGGCGTACGACGAGGGCACGATGTTGTTGCCGGCGTCGGTGCTCAGCAGCGCAAAGATCGGCGGCGCGACGATGTTGATGCCCTGGGCCTTGTAGCCGGCCAGTTCGGCGGCGCCCGGCAGGTCGGCCACGACGTTGGCGTCGTCCAGGTACACGGCCTGCTTGCCGTAGGCCGGCGTGGCCTTCACCCAGTACTGCACGTCGGGCAGGTGGAAGGACTGCGGGAACACGTTGCGCGGTGCAACACCGGCGGCCTTGTACTCGTCGATCAGCTTCTGCGCGAACTGCTCCTGCGTGAAGCCGTTGAACGGCATCGCCACGCTGGGGAACTTCAGCTCCGGCGTCATCTTCACGCCCAGTTGCTGGAACAGCGCGATGCTCTCGGCATGTGTCATCAGCGTGCCGCTGCTGGGGCCGGCGTAGAGGTCGGTGCGGAAGTTCGCGGTGCCGGCCATGTATTCGGCCACGGTCTTGCCGCGGGTGTTGGCGGCGTCCATCTTGCCGCGCAGGGTCTTGAACTCGGCCAGCGTGATCTCGCTGGTGCGGCACTCGGCGCTGGCTGGCGTCACCAGGTTGCCGGCAGCGTCGAAGCCGGCCGGCACGAAGGGCTTGATGCAGGTGGCGGCCAGTGGCGTGGCCAGGATGTTGGTGGTGGTGTGCAGGTCGTTCTGCGCATGGCGGCAGACCAACTGCTTGTCCTTCGTGAACGTGACGTCGCATTCGACGATGCCGGCACCCATGCGGGCCGCGGCTTCGTAGGACTCCTTGGTGTGCTCGGGGAACTGCAGCGCGGCGCCGCGGTGGCCGATGGACCAGTCGCTCGGCGTGAACACCGCGCGTTTGGCGCAGGCCTGCAGCTCGGTCTTCAGCGGGCCCTCGGCCAGGTCGTTGACCAGAAAAAACGGGCGCGGGCCGAGCTGGGCGGCGCGTGCGGGCTCGGCGGCCGTGGCCAGCAGCGGCGACAGCGCGGCGGCCAGCACCGCAGCCTTCGTCAGGGTTCGCATGGATGGAGCTCCTCGTCGTGGATGCGAATCTCCACGCTAACGCCGGGCTGTGGCGCTGGCGTGACGGGTTGTTGGAGCCCGTTTCACCGCCCGCGCAGGAACAGGCTGTCGAGTTCCTTCAGCGTCAGCTGCCGCCAGGTGGGGCGGCCGTGGTTGCAGGTGTCGGCGCGTTCGGTGGCTTCCATGTCGCGCAGCAGCGCGTTCATCTCGTCGATGGTGAGCCGGCGGTTGGCGCGCACGGCGGCATGGCAGGCCATGGTCGCCAGGATCTCGTCGCGTGCACGCTGCACCACACGGCTGGCGCCGACGCTGCCGAGTTCGGCCAGCACCGAGCGTGTCAGCTCGGCAAGGTCGGCCGATCCGTGGTCCAGCAGGGCGGCGGGCCGGCTGCGCACCACCAGCGCCGTGGCCGACAGCACACCGACGTCCAGCCCCAGCGCCAGCAAGGCCTGGCTCTCGGCTTCGGCGGTGGCGCGTTCGGCTTCGGTGGCGGCAAAGCTCACCGGGATCAGCAGCGGCTGCGCCGGCAGCGCGCTGCTGTGGTCGGCGGCCTGCTTCAGCCGTTCGTAGACGATGCGTTCATGGGCCGCATGCATGTCGACGACGACCAGGCCATGTTCGTTTTCGGCCAGCACGTAGGCGCCGCCGATCTGCGCCACGGCACGGCCCAGCGGATGCGCGGCTGGTGCCGCCTCGGGCAGTTCGGTCGCCGCTGCCGGCACACGC
>JBASTF010000501.1:0-3436 GCA_049274755.1 Rubrivivax sp.
CTTCGGCGCAGCGCGACTTGCCGCTGCGCGCGCCGCCGAGGATGAGTTCGTGCCCGGCGGCGAGCACCGTCACAACCCGCCGTCGAAACGCAGGCCCAGCCAGGCCTGCCGGCCCAGGCCCTGGTAATCGCGCGCCGGCTCGGTGTCGCGGTCGGTGGCGTTCAGCAGCTTGGCCTGCAGCTGCCAGCCGGGCGCAAAGCGCCAGCCGGCCTTCAGGTCCAGCGTCGTCTCGGCCTCCAGCGTCTTGCTGCCGTCAGGGCGTGCGCCCACGCGCAAGGCGGAGGCACCGGCGCTGAACGGGCCACCGCTCCAGTCCGCGCCCAGCGATGCCTGGTGCGCGGCGCGGCGCGACAAGCGGGCGCCGGTGGTTTCGTCGCGTGCGGTCAGGAAGTCCAGCTGCGCCTTCAGCACCCAGCCACCCAGGCGCTGCAGGCCAGAAAGTGTGCTGCCGTCGAGCTGGGCGCGGTTGATGTTGCGTGCGCAGCCGAAGTCGTAGGCCGGGTCGGGCGGGCAGAAGCTGCGGTCGGCTTCGTAGCCGATGAGGTCGCGCACACGGTTGCGGAACACGGTGGCCGCCGCTTCCGTGCCTTCGCTGCGCCAGTTCAGGCCGATCTCGGCGCTACGCCCACGTTCGGGCTGCAGCGTGGCCACACCATAACCCGGGTAATACAGGTCGTTGAAGCTGGGCGCGCGGAAGGTCGTGCCGGCCAGCACACGCAGCTTCAGCGACGGCAGCAGCTTGTAGCCGCCACCCAGGCGCGCGGTGGTGACACCGCCGAAGTCCGAGCTGTCGTCGCGGCGCAGTTCACCTTGCCACGACCAGGCACCGACGTCGCCGACCAGGGCCAGCACGGCAGCGTCGCTCTTGCGGCTTTGTTCGCCGCTGTAAGGCGTGGCCGTGGCCTTGTCGTCACCACGTTCGATGGCGGCGATCAACTGCCCGGCAAGGCCGCTGTTCCAGGCCAACTGGGCCTTCAGTCCGCGCCGCACGGTGCGGTAGCGGCTGACGGCATTGCCGCCGCTTGCCAGGTCGTCGACGCCGTGGGTCACGCCGACGCTGGCCACCAGGCCGGGGCCCAGGCTGCCGCGCCAGTCCAGCGCCGCAAGCTCGCTGGTCTGCTTGTCGCGGAAGTCGGCGCTGTTGTCCTGCGCATAACTCGGCGGCAGGAACTCGCTGCCGTCGTACTGCACGTCGAGCTTGCTCTTCAGCAGCGTCAGGCCGATGCGATGGCCTTCGGCCGGGCGGAAGCCGACGCGGGCCTGCGCCGAGCTGAGTGTGTAGCCGTCCTTGTCGGGGTTGTAGTTGCCGAACTGGTCGCCCGGGCGCAGTGTCGAGACACCGTCGCTGCGTTCATGGGCCAGGCCGGCGGCCAGGTCCCAGGCGCCCTGGCGGCTGCGCACGCCGCCAGACAGTTGCCGGCCGCCGTCGCCACCGACCGCCGCGGCGGCGTCGAACTGCGTGCCGGCCTGGGCTTCACGGGTGAAGACCTGGATCACGCCGCCGACGGCATCGGCGCCATAGAGGCTGGAGCCGGGGCCACGCAGGATCTCGATGCGTTCGATCTGCGACAGCGGCAGCACGTCCAGCGAGGGCTGGCCCAGCGTCGCCGAGCCGACCCGCACGCCGTCGACAACGAGCACGGTCTGGCCGGCGTTGGCGCCGCGCATGAAGAGGCTGCTGCTGTGGCCGGGGCCACCGTTGCGCGAGAGCTGCAGGCCGGCTTCGCGGCGCAGCAGGTCGGCCAGCGAATCGGCCGTGCTGGCGCGGATGGTCGCCGCGTCGATGACGACGACGTCGGCCGCCAGGCGGTCCAGCGCCGCCGGCTCGCGGCTGCCGGTGATGACGATGGTCTGCGCCAGCGCAGCACCGGACGAGGACAGAAGAACGAGAACGGCCGCGGCGATCTGCGCGCGGTGGATTGTGGGAGCAACAAACAACAAGGAAACCTCCAGCCGCACGCCCCGTGCGGATGTGTCGAACACCGCCGACATCGTTGGAGGACAGGGCACAGCGCAGCGGCGCGGCGCATGCCGAACCACTGCCTGCGACGCCCACCGCGACACCGGCCACCCGTGCAGCAGGCCGGTATCCGGGCTTGCGAGTGCCGGCGCCGTGGTGACGACACCGAAACCCCCGACGCCTTCCCAGTCCTCGAGCCGATCCGGCTTTGCCGGGCGGCTCGACCCCCTTGGGGGGCGGCGGCGGTTAGGCCGACGCCCGGGGGTCCTTCGGGACCAGTGGCTGCGTTGTCGAGGGTTCCTCGCTGACCGTTGCGGGGGCAGCGCCGGCATTGCGGCGGTCTCGGATCGACCACCAGCGCACCGGCTTCCCGTTGAACCCATCGCCCCGTGCGGAGCGGCAGGCACCTGTTGCAAGCGGGGCGAAGTCTAGCAGCGCGGCTGGGTCAGGGCCCCAGGGCCTTCAGCGCCTGCTCGGCCTCGCGCACGTCCTTGCCGAGTTCGGCGAGGTAGCGATCCCGCTGCTCGGAGGGCGGCTCGGCATTGGCAAAACGCTCCAGCGCATAGGCCGCCGAACGGTGCACGACGCCGCTGCGCCGCGGCAGCATCACCCGGTCGGGGAAGGTATCGGGCTTCAGCAGAAAGGCCTCGACGTCACGCAGTGCCAGCGGGAACACCGGTCGTTTGTCGTGCAGCAGCCGGCCGGCCACCGGCAGCGGGATCTGTTGCACACCGCGGCCGAGTTCGGCGTTGAACTGGGCCAGCGCCAGCGGCGTGCCGCTGGCGTCGTCGATGCGTGCGGACACGACGTAGCGCCCGGCGATCAGCACCTGCAGTTGCAGCGCGAAGCGCAGGTCGCCGGCGGCGACGCTGTCGTCCGCACCCGGCAGCCAGGTGGCGGCCTGCTCGGGGCTGTAGATGACGTCGAAGTACAGGAAACCCGGTGCGCCTGCATGTTCCAGATGCAGGCCCAGCCGCACGGTGCCGGCGTAGCTGGCGAAACCCTGGCGTGCCGGCTGGATCAGGGCCGAGAGTTCGCCGCTGGCGGCCTCGGCCACCGGCATCGGGAACTCGATGGTGCTGGCCGTGCGGCCGGGTTCGGTCACCTCGTGCAGCACGGCACGTGTGGCACGCAGCGGCAATGTGCGGCCTTCGCTGTCGACCAGGGCGATGCTGACGCGGCTGCTCTCGGCGCCGGCGAGGAAGATGCGCTCCTGCGTCGTGCGCAGCCGCACGCCGCTGGTGACGCTGCCGCCGGGCATGCGCAGCGGGCGCTCTTCGGCAATCGGCGCAAACGGCCGCACCTGGTCGGGGTGTTCCTCGATCGGGCGCGATTCGTTCGGGTAGCGTGCTGCCTGCCGGTAGTTGGCCAGTGCCAGCCGGGCGCGTTCCAGCCGCTGCTGCCACAGCAGTTGCTGCTCGCGGCGTTGTGCGGGGCTGAGGCCGGCGGCCAGCGGCGAACTCTCGGCCCTGATCT
>JBASTF010000502.1:0-2087 GCA_049274755.1 Rubrivivax sp.
GACCGCGACCGCATCGCCCACACCGGCGCGATGGGCTACGAGCTCGGCGTGCCGCGCATCCCGGCCTTCGCCGTCTCGGTGCCCGACGCCGACCTGCTGGCGCGGCTGAACGCGCGCGGCGAGACACTGCGCCTGCAGTTCACGCTGGAAGCGCGCAGCGATGTCGAGGCGACGACGGCCAACGTCATCGCCGAGATCCCCGGCAGCGACCTGGCCGACGAGATCGTGCTGCTCGGCGCCCATCTCGACTCCTGGGACCTGGGCCAGGGGGCACTCGACGACGGCGCTGGTGTCGCCATCGTCAGCGCCGCGCTCGGTGTGCTGCACAAGGCCGGGCGCCGGCCGCGCCGCACCGTGCGTGTGGTGCTGTTCGGCAACGAGGAAAACGGCTTCGACGGTGCACGTGCCTATGGCGATCGCTACGGCACGGCGGTGCACCAGATGGTCAGCGAAAGCGACTTCGGCGCCGGCCGCGCCTGGCGCTTCGCCAGCCGTGTGCAACCGGCAGCGCTGCCGCTGATGGAGGCCATCGCGGCCCAGCTGGCACCGCTGGGTGTGGAGCGTGGCGGCAACGACGGCAACCCCGGCCCCGACGCTGGTGTGCTGATGCGCCGCCACAAGTGGCCGGCCGTGGGCTTGTCGCAAGACGGCACGGCCTATTTCGACGTGCACCACACCGACAACGACACGCTGGACAAGGTGGACCCGGCGGCGCTGACGCAGAACGTCGCCGCCTGGGCTGTGGTGGCCTGGCTGGCAGCCCAGGCGCCGCTGCGCTTCGGGCCACCACCGCTGTAGGTTTCCTCAGGTCCCGATCAGCCCGCCGTCGTTCTTGCGGACCACCACGGTGGCCGAACGCGGCCGGCCGCCGGCATCGAAGTCCGGCCAGTTGCTGATCTTGCGCGGTGCCGTCGGGTCGCTGCGTTCGCTGGGGCTTTCGCCCGGGTGCTGGATGTTGATGAACATCGTGCGCCCGTCGGGCGTGCTGGTGGCGCCGGTGATCTCGCAGCCCGCCGGGCCGACGAGAAAACGCCGGATCTCGCCGCTGGCCGGGTCGGCCGCCAGCATCGCGTTGTTGCCCAGGCGGGCGAGGTCGCCCTTGCCCATCGCCGAGGTCGACATGTCGGTCTGGATCCACAGCACGCCGCGGCCGTCCACCCACAGGCCGTCGGGGCAGCCGAACGCGTCGCCGTTGACCTGGCCCCTGGCCTCGGCGCGTTGATTGGCCGGGTCGCCGGCCAGCACGAAGTGGCTCCACTGGAAGGCCGCGCCGTCGAAGTCGCCGTCTTCCTTCCAGCGGATGATGTGGCCCATCGTGTTGTTGGCGCGCGGGTTCGCGGCATCGGTGGCCGGTTGTTTGTCGCTAGCGCGGCTGCTGTTGTTCGTCAGCGTGCAGTAGACATAACCGGCCTTGTCGACGGCGATCCACTCCGGGCGATCCATCTTCGTCGCTCCCAGCAGGTCGCTGGCCTGGCGTGTCTTGACCAGCAACTCACCCTGGTCGGCAAAACCGGCGGCCGCCGTCAGCGGGCCCTGGCCATGGGTCAGCGCCAGCCAGCGGCCACGGCCGTCGGCGTCGAAGCGCGCGACGTACAGCGTGCCGTGGTCCAGCAGCTCGGCATTGGCCGCGAAGCCGCCGGGCTGGATCTTGTCGCGGCTGACGAACTTGTAGATGTATTCGAAACGTGCGTCCTCGCCGGAGTAGACGACGGCACGGCCGTCCTTGGTCACCGCCACCGTCGCACCTTCGTGTGCGGCGCGGCCCAGCGCCGTGCGCTTCACCGGTGTGTGGCTGGGGTTGAAGGGGTCGATCTCGACGATCCAGCCGAAGCGGTTCGGTTCGTTCGGGTGCTTCGCGGCGTCGAAGCGTTCGTCGTGTTCGTGCCAGCGGTAGCCGCTGGGGTCGCCCTTGCGCAGGCCCCAGCGGGCCTCGTGCGCCGAGGGCTGGTCCGGGCCCTTGAAGTAGTTGATGAAGTTTTCTTCGCAGGTCAGGTAGCTGCCCCAGGGCGTGATGCCGCTGGCGCAGTTGTTGAACGTGCCCAGCACACGCCGGCCGCTGGTGTCGGCAGCCGTGCGCAGCAGCGCAT
>JBASTF010000503.1:0-2378 GCA_049274755.1 Rubrivivax sp.
GGCCGGCCGGGGCGCCGGCGACCGGCACCGCGTCGGCCAGGCGCTGCAGCTGGCGGTCGAAACCGGGGTAGTACAGCGCCTTGTGCGACCACTGGGGCAGCTTGAAGCTGTTGTGCACACCCACCACCAGGTGCGCCAGCGCGTCGTTGTACTTGTGCGCGTCGATCAGCCGGTCGATGTCGGCTTCGGCCTGCGGCAGGTGCACGAACATTCAGGCCTCCTGGGGATTCGGCGCTGCCTGGCGCGGCTGCGAGAAGCGCGCCCGCACCTGGGCGAAGGCCTGCGTGTATTCGGGGTAGCCCTGTTCGCGCATCGCGATCTTCAGCGCGTCGCTGATGAAGGCGTCCACCGGGTGCTCGCGCAGCCGCGTCGCCGACCACGCGAACGTGAACGGGTCGGCCGCACGCGTGCGCCAGCGCGGCTGCGTGGCCAGCAGGTACGAGGCCACACGCTCCATCAGGAACACCTTGCGCTGCGCCGCGCCGGGGTAGCTGGTGGCCTGCGTCAGTGCCTGCTGCAAGGGTGTGGCCGGCCCTTCGCAGATGGCGAACAGCGCCTCGTTCAGCGCCAGCCACTCGCGCCAGAAGGCCGGGCGCGCGACGAAGTAGTTCGAGAACACCGTGTGCCGCGAGTCCATCACCAGGCTGCGCAGTTCGGCGGGCCTGCCCACCGCGGCCAGGAAGGCGCTGAAGGCGTCGATCAGGCCGGGATCGAAGGTCTCGCCCTGCTCGAAGACGTTGAGGAAAAAGGCACCCATGTCGGGCTGCGGCGAAAACAGGAAGACATCGGCCGCGCCGGCGTGCTGCTGCACGAAGGCCAGCACCTGGGCATGGCTCCAGCCGGTCTTGCGGCCGAACTTCGGCGAGAAGAAGCCGTACAGGCCGTCCTCCTGCAGGGTCTGGTGCTGCAGGTGCTGCCGGATGGCCCAGTATTCGTACCAGTCCGGGCGCTGGTTGGCACGGTTGTCGAGCACGCCGTAGCCGGGCTCGACCTCGGCCAGGGTCTTTTCCGAATAGGCGATCTGGTAGAGCTGGACACTCACGGACGGCGGCGGGGTCATCGGCACATTCTGTCCAGGCTGCAGCCCGGGGCAGGCCTGGATAAACACCGGGAACCGGGCGCTGTTCAGCCGCCGGCCAGCCGGGCCTGCATCTCGCGCAGCTGCAGCTTCAGGCGCACCAGGAAGCGGTAGCGCACGCCGTCGTCGTGTTCGTTGCGGTCGTGGGTGGCGAACCAGCTGTCGGGGCGCACCCAGGCCGCGCTGGCGTCGGCCGCGCCGCTGGTCTGCTTGGTGCGCTTGAAGAAGTCGTGGCTCTGGGTCACGTAGTGGTTGATGCGGAAGTGCCCGTAGCTCGGCTCCAGCGCCGGCATCACACCATGGCTGACGGGCCGCAGCTGTTCGTCGAAGGTGCCACGCGGCGTGGGGAAGACATGCGAGCCGACGACCTGCATCGCACGCTCGCCGCCGCGTACGATGGACTTGACGTGGTGGTTGGCCGCGAAGTCCGGCCCCGAGTGGCGGCTGAACTGCTCCAGCATCAGGCCCGGTGGATCCTCCAGGTGGCCGCTGCTGCCGTAACACACCCAGTACACGGCCAGCGCATCGAGCGGCAGCGCGGCAAAGGGCTGCAACGCCTCGGCCATGCCGGGCGCCCGGGTCGGGAACAGGAATTCGTCGCCGTCGATGAAGGCCATCCAGTCGACCGCCGCACCGTAGCTGTTCCAGGCATGCTGGTAGGCCACCAGCTGCGGCCTGTCGCTGCCCTCGAAGGGGTGCACGGCGATGGGGTAGTGGCGCGACAGGCGCTGCAGCAGTTCGGTGCTGCCGTCGTCGCAGCGGTGCGTGTAGATGTAGAAACGCTCGAAGCCCACCAGCAGGTGGAAGGCCAGCCACTCCATCAACCAGGGCGCGCGGTTGCGCTGGATCGACGTGATCGCCAGCGTCATGTCAGCGCAGCCACTCGCCCACCCCGCGGCCCAGCGACAGCAGCATCGCGTTCATCTGCTGGCCGTCGTGCAAGGCGTTCACATGCGCCACACGCAGGTTGTAGTGTTCGCCTTCGGCGCCCATCACGTCGAACAGCGAACGCCGGCCCAGCTGCTGCCACTGCTGCAGCGTGAAGTTGCGCACCTGCTCGCTGTCGCGCAGCACGGCGCCGACGCGGCGTGCACGGTCGAAGCTGTTCTGCACCTGTTCGTACATCTCGCTGACGCGGTAGCGCCGCACTTCCAGCGCCTCGGCGCGCTGCAGCACGGCGGCCTGCGCACGTTTGCGCGCCGCGTCGCTGGCCGGGGCCACGCCGGGGTTCAGCAGCGGAATGTTGAGGTTGATGCCGATCGAATAGTTGCCGCTCTTCTGCGGCCCCAGCGTGCCGCCG
>JBASTF010000504.1:0-3202 GCA_049274755.1 Rubrivivax sp.
AATAGTTGAATCGCGCCCTGCGTTACAACTTCTCTTGTCGCACGCGCCCTCAGTAACCCATCGTCGCTGTCAGCGCTGCCCAGGAGGATGGTTCAACCTATGAGTTACAACTTCTCTTGCGTGAGCGAACAGCCTCCCCGTTGCCAATGAACGCCGCCCGGAAGAGGCGTATGGCGCTCTCCTCCCGCAATGGTCCCGAAGGGGGCAGCGGCCGAACACCCTGCCAGAAGTCCCGACAGTGCTGAATGTTCTCTTCTGGGTGTGCGTGCATCAGGTGACCGTGGCAGGGTGTACTAACCTCCGCACAAAGACTGCGACCTGAGGAGGAGCAACGCCATGGGACGAAAACGCTGGCTGGTGAGCTGGATCGGCAACGCCGATCACGAAGCCGCCGAAGGCACCCGCCCTGAGCACCCGGGACCGCTCGCGACAGCTCTAAAGGCCGCCGACCGATTCGACCGAGTCGTGCTGCTGACAAACTATCCTAAGCCACGCAGCAGCAAATTCTGCAAGTGGCTGGCGGCAACTGCGCGGTATCCAGAGTCTTCGGTGGTGCTGTCGGCCGTGCGCTTGGACAGTCCCATCGACTACGCCGAAATCTACCGATGCGTGAGCGAACAACTGATCGGGTTGTCGTTGCCCAGTGACGATGTCGATGTGACCTTCCACCTCAGTCCAGGCACGCCAGTGTTGATTTCCATCCAGAAGTGACCCACTAAGCCCGGCGATTTCCATCCAAATCTGACCCACGTAAGAACCCTAACCTGCTGTTTTTAGCGGCAGGAGCACAGGAGTGATTGACGTGGCGACACTGAGTGTCATCAGACGTTGGGCATTGCGTGAGCAACTGTCCATCCGGGAGATAGCCCGACGCACGGGCCTGTCTCGCAATACCATCCGCAAGTACCTGCGCGAGGGCGAGGCAGCGCCCAGCTACGCGAAGCGGGTCAGCCCGAGCAAGCTCGACGCGTACGCCGAGAAGCTCGGCGCCTGGCTCAAGAGCGAGGCGTCCAGGTCCCGCAAGCAGCGGCGCACCCTCAAGCAGATGCACGCCGACTTAGCTGCGCTCGGCTACCAGGGCTCCTACAACCGCGTGGCGGCCTTCGCCCGAGCGTGGCACGCACATCGCCACGAGGTCGAGCAGACCACTGGCCGAGGCACGTTCGTACCCTTGACGTTCGGCCCAGGCGAGGCGTTCCAGTTCGACTGGAGCGAGGACTGGGCGGTCATCGGCGGGGAGCGCACCAAGCTCCAGGTCGCCCACTTCAAGCTCAGCCACAGCCGGGCCTTCCTCGTGCGGGCGTACCCGCTGCAGACCCACGAGATGCTGTTCGACGCGCACAACCGTGCCTTCGAAGTGCTCGGCGGCGTGCCGCGACGAGGCATCTACGACAACATGAAGACGGCCGTGGATCGGGTGCGCCGAGGCAAGGAGCGCGACGTCAACGCGCGCTTCAGCGCCATGGTGAGCCACTACCTGTTCGAGGCCGAGTTCTGCAACCCCGCCTCGGGCTGGGAGAAGGGTCAGGTGGAGAAGAACGTGCGCGATGCGCGTCACCGGCTGTGGCAGCCCGTGCCTGCGTTCGCCACGCTGCCGCTGCTCAACGACTGGCTCGAGCGACGCTGCAAGACGCTATGGAGCGAGATCGCCCACGGCAAGCTGCCCGGCACCCTGGCCGACGTGTGGGCCCAGGAGCGGCCGCTGCTGATGCCCGTGCCTCGTCCCTTCGACGGCTTCGTCGAGCACACCAAGCGCGTCTCACCCACCTGCCTGGTGCACTTCGAGCGCAACCGCTACAGCGTGCCCGCGTCCTATGCGAACCGCCCGGTGAGCTTGCGGGTCTACGCCGATCGCCTGGTCGTGGCGGCCGAGGGGCAGCTCCTGTGTGAGCACACGCGGATCATCGACCGCCGCCACGACACGGCCGGCCAGACCGTCTACGACTGGCGTCACTACTTGGCGGTGCTGCAACGCAAGCCGGGGGCATTGAGGAACGGCGCCCCCTTCAGTGAGTTGCCGCAGGGCTTCCGACGGTTGCAGACCGTCCTGCTCAAGCAGCCCGGCGGCGATCGGGAGATGGTGGAGATCCTGGCACTGGTCCTTCACCACGACGAGCAGGCCGTGCTGACTGCGGTCGAGCTCGCCCTGGAAGCCGGCGTGGCCAGCAAGACGCATGTGCTCAACGTCCTGCATCGGCTGCTCGATGGCAAGCCGGTCGCACCGACACCCGTGACCGCCCCTCAAGCGCTGCGCCTGGCGAACGAGCCCCAGGCCAATGTGCTGCGCTACGACGCCCTCAGAGGCCGCACGAATGCAGTAGATCCCATCATCAAGGAGGTGCGCCATGCGCCATGACCCCGCCAGTGCAGCCATCGTGATCATGCTGCGCGAACTCAAGATGCACGGCATGGCGCACGCCGTGGCCGAACTCGCCGAGCAGGGCTCGCCGGCGTTCGAGGCCGCGCAGCCGATGCTCTCGCAGTTGCTCAAGGCCGAGACGGCCGAACGCGAGGTGCGCTCGGTGGCCTACCAATTGAAGCTCGCACGCTTCCCAGCCTACCGGGACCTCGCGGGCTTCGACTTCGTGCACAGCGAGGTCAACGAAGCCCTGGTGCGGCAATTGCACCGATGCGAGTTCATGGAGGATGCGCAGAACGTTGTGCTCGTCGGTGGTCCCGGAACGGGCAAGACCCACATCGCCACGGCGCTGGGTGTGCAGGCCATCGAGCATCACCATCGGCGTGTGAGGTTCTTCTCCACGGTCGAACTGGTCAACGCGCTCGAGCAGGAGAAGGCCAGCGGCAACCCGGGGCACATCGCGCATCGGCTGATGTACGCGGACATGGTGATCCTCGATGAACTCGGCTACCTGCCGTTCAGCGCCTCAGGCGGGGCGTTGTTGTTCCATCTGCTCTCGAAGCTCTACGAGCGCACGAGTGTGGTGATCACGACGAACCTGAGCTTCAGCGAGTGGGCCAGCGTGTTCGGCGATGCGAAGATGACGACGGCGCTGCTGGACCGGCTCACGCATCACTGCCACATCCTGGAGACCGGCAACGACAGCTTCCGCTTCAAGCACAGCTCGGCTCAACCGGTTCAGGCAGACCAACCTAGAAAGAAGGAGAAGACCAAGAACTTATCCACACCGTGAGCCGCCAGGCTCGCAAAGAGGGTGGGTCAATATTGGATGGAAATGCCGGG
>JBASTF010000505.1:0-3969 GCA_049274755.1 Rubrivivax sp.
GGCCGGCCGGGCCGGCCACGCGCTGCAACATGCCGCCCGCCAGCAGCTCGATCTCGACCAGGTCCTGGCAGGGCCAGCCGGCCGAGCGCCAGATGTCACGCAGCCGGCGCTTGTGCTGCGTGCCCAGCGTCGACGACGACACGGCCCGCCGCCTATTCGGTGACGCGCACGCCCTTCCAGAACGCGATGCGACCCTTGATCTGCGCCGCCGCCTCCTTGGGGTCGGGATAGAACCACGCGGCATCGGGGTTGGCGTCGCCGTCGACGAACAGCGTGTGGTAGCTCGCCTGGCCCTTCCACGAACACATGGTCTTCGTGTTGCTGGGCAGCAGGTAGTGCTTGTTCACCGCCTCGGGCGGGAAGTAGTGGTTGCCTTCGACGACGACGGTGTCGTCGCTCTCGGCCACGACGGTGCCGTTCCAGATGGCTTTCATCGGTTGTCCTCCTTGGGGCTGGTGCTGCCGCTCTCCAGCCAGTGCAGCGAAAAGCGCCGGGCGGCATCGGTCCAGGCGGCGGTGGGCCGCAGCCCGGCCCGCCGCGCCAGGGCCTGGAAGCCGTCGACGCTGTACTTGTACGAATTCTCGGTGTGCATGCTCTCACCTTCGGCAAAGTCGAAGCGCTCGCCGGCCAGTGTCACCGTCTGCACGCAGCGGCTCACCAGGTGCATTTCGATGCGCTGCAGCCGCGGCTGGTAGAAAGCACTGTGCGCCCATTGCGCCGGCACGAAGTCGGCCCCCAGCTCGCGGTTGGCACGCACCAGCAGGTTCAGGTTGAAGGCAGCCGTCACACCGGTGGCGTCGTTGTAGGCGGCATGCAGCAGCGCCGGCTCCTTCACCAGGTCGACGCCGACCAGCAGCGCGCCCCCTTGCAGGCTGGCGGCAAAACGGCGCAGCAAGGCCTCGGCGGCCTCGGGCTCGAAGTTGCCGATGGAACTGCCGGGGAAGAAGCCCAGCCGGCGCCCGCTGGCCGGCGGCAGCTGCAAGGCCGCGGTGAAGTCGGCCACCTGGGGCAGCACCTCCAGGCCCGGGTAGTCGCGGCGCAACCGGGCGGCGGCGTCCAGCAGTTGCTGCTGCGACATGTCCACCGGAATGAAACGCCGCGGCTGCCGCAATGCGTCCAGCAGCAGACGCACCTTGACGCTGGCGCCGGCGCCGAACTCGACGATCTCGGCGCCGGGCCCGATGCGCCCGGCCAGCAAGGGCGCCAGATGGTCGAGCAAGGCGATCTCGGTGCGTGTCGGGTAGTACTCGGGCAGCTCGCAGATGCGTTCGAACAGCTGGGCGCCGGCAGCGTCGTAGAACCACTTCGGCGCCAGCACACGGGCGCGCAGCCCGGCGACGAACTCCTCGGCAAAGGTGCTCATGGCTGCGTCACCGGTCCTGCGCGAGCCGCAGCCCGCTGCATTGCCAGCGCGCCGCCGGCGGGAAGAAGTTGCGGTAGCTGTCGCGTGCATGGCCGGCCGGTGTGAAGCTGCTGCTGCCACGCAGCACGATCTGGCCGACCATGAACTTGCCGTTGTATTCGCCGACCGCCCCGGCCCAGGGGCGGAACCGGGGATAGGGGTCGTAGGACGACCGTGTCCACTGCCAGACTTCGCCATGGGCCTGGGCCAGGCACGGCGCCAGCGCCTCCCATTCGAACTCGGTCGGCAAACGTGCACCGGCCCATTCGGCATAGGCTGCGGCTTCGTAGAAACTGAGGTGGCGCACCGGCGCATCGGGCTGGCGCGTCTGCAGGCCGTGCAGCGTGAACTCCCGGCCACCGTCGCGCCAGTGCAGCGGGCCGGTCCAGCCCTGGGCCTGCACGGCGGCCCAACCGTCGGACAACCACAGCGCCGGCCGACGGTAGCCGCCATCGTCGACAAAGGTCTGGTACTCGGCGTTGTTCACCAGGCGGCGCGCGACGGCAAACGGCTCCAGCCGCCGGCCGTGCCGCGGCGTTTCGTTGTCGAACGCAAAGCCGCTGCCCGCATGGCCGATCTCGACCTCACCGCCGGCATGGTCGACCCAGCCCCCGGGCGCCGCTGCCACGGGCCGCGCCTCCCCGTCCAGCACCACCGGCTGCAGCGGGTTCAGCGACAGCGCATGCAGGATGTCGGTCAGCAGCAGCTCCTGGTGCTGCTGCTCGTGCTGCAGCCCCAGCTGCAGCACGGGCGCGGCAGCGCTCCAGGCCTCGAAGCCGGTGCCGTCGATGAAGCGCAGCAGCGCCGCATCCACCGCAGCGCGGTAGGCCAGCACTGCGCCCAGCGACGGCCGTGTCAGCAGCCCACGCTGCGGCCGTGGGTGGCGCGGGCCCAGGCTCTCGTAGTACGAGTTGAACAGGCGCAGCCAGTTTTCGTCGTGCACACGGTAGCCGGGTGCGTGCGCTTGCAGCACCAGGGCCTCGAAGAACCAGGTCGTGTGCGCCAGGTGCCACTTCGTCGGGCTGGCGTCGGGCATGGACTGCACACACTGGTCTTCGGCCGACAAGGGCGCGGCCAGCGCGCGGCTGTGTGCACGCACGGCCAGCAAACGCGCGCGCAGGTCGGACGGCTGCAGGTCGGTCATCGTCGTCTGTCGCCCCAAGGCCGACGAAGCTTACAGACGAAGCGCCTGCGCGTCTTGCGCCACGCGGCTAAGCTTCGCAGATGGACACGACCACTGCCCCCGTCACCCCGACTGTCACCCAGCCCGTCACCCAGCCCCGTGGCGTCGAACGCCTGGTGCAAGGCCAGGCCACCAGCGACGGTGCCGGCGTCAAGCTGACACGGGTGCTGACGCAGAACCTGCAGCGCCGGCTCGACCCCTTCCTGATGCTGGACGCCTTCGGCACCGACAACCCCGGCGACTACATCGGCGGCTTCCCCGACCACCCGCACCGCGGTTTCGAGACCGTCACCTACATGCTGCAGGGCCGCATGCGCCACAAGGACAGCGCCGGCAACGAAGGCCTGCTGTCACCGGGCAGCGTGCAGTGGATGACGGCCGGCCGTGGTGTCATCCACAGCGAGATGCCCGAGCAACAGGACGGCGCGATGGAAGGTTTCCAGCTCTGGCTGAACCTGCATTCGCGCGACAAGATGCAGCCGCCCTGGTACCGCGACATCCGGCCCGAGGAGATCCCAGAGCTGCAGCTGCCCGGCGTGCGGGCACGTGTCATCGCCGGCAGCAGCCATGGCGTGAGCGGCGCGATGCAGCGCGAGACCACCGAGCCGCTGTACCTGGACATCGAGTTGGGCCCCGACGCGCGCTTCGAGCAGCCGCTGCCGGCCACGCACAACGCCTTTGTCTACGTCTACCGCGGCGACTTCGTGCTCGCCGGCGAAACGGCCGTGCGCCGCCAGCGCATGGCCATCCTGGCCAACACGCCGGGCAGCGACGGCATCGTGCTGACGGCCGGGCCTGGCGGTGCCAAGGCCATCCTCATCGCCGGCCAGCCGCTGGGCGAACCCATCGCCCAGTACGGCCCCTTCGTGATGAACAGCAACGAAGAGATCTTCCAGGCGGTCGAAGATTTCCGTGGCGGCCGCCTGGCCTGAGCGTCAGCGATCCTTGCGCAGGATGCCGGTCGGCGCGCTCCGCGAGCCGACGACAAACAGCGTGTAGCTGCCACCGGCGACAAAGGTCTGATCGATGGCGCTGAGCAGCACGCTGGCCAGGCCGGGCGAGGTCACCGAATAGGCGGCAACGGTCGTCGGCGACAGCGTCTCATAGTAGGCCGAGGCCGTGCCCTGGCTGACGCTGTCAGCCACCGGCACGAAGTCGACGCTGAGCGACATCGTCGACGCCAGGTCGCCCAGGCCGTGCACCAGCCGCAGCTTGGCCTGGGCGCTGTCGCCGGGCAGGCTGTTGTCGTCGCCCAGCCAGACCGCCGCCGGTGTTGCGGCCGGGCCATAGACCATCAGCGTGTAGTCGGCGCCGGCCGTCAGCGTCACCGCCGTCGTGCTGAGCGCCGTGCCGTTGACCGAGACCGCCGGCGTCACCGAACCCG